>CAZHPJ010000027.1:0-13174 GCA_964534585.1 uncultured Sandaracinaceae bacterium
ATGGAGTCGCTTGTTGTTACTGTGATTGGGAAGGATCGGCCTGGGTTGGTCGAGTCGGTGTCGGCCGCGATCGAGGGGCAAGGCGGGAGCTGGGTGGAAAGCCGGATGTCCCGGTTGGCGGGCCAGTTCGCTGGGATCTTGAGGGCGAGCGTACCAGCCGAGCGAGTCGATGCTTTGTCGGAGGCGCTCGAGGCGCTTCGGTCGGACGGACTTCGCGTGGTGGTCGAACATGGCGTCGAAGAAACGATCGAAGACGGGTATGCGATCGTGCTCGATCTCATCGGCAGTGACCGCCCTGGCATCGTTCATAGGATCTCCGAGGCGCTTGCCGCGCGTGGCGTCAACGTCGACGAGCTGAACACCGAATGCGATGGGGCGCCCTGGTCCGGAGGCACCTTGTTCAAGGCGACCGCCAGGCTTCGGGCACCAAAAACGCTAGACCTCGATCAGCTTAGAGAAAGCCTCGAGGCGATTGCCAGTGACCTGATGGTCGACATCAGCATCGGCGAGGCCGACTAGGGCATTCGCTCGCGCGCGAGGGTAACGGCGCAGGAGTCTGCGAGCCGCGTGCGCTTTCTCTTCGGCGGTCATCCACATCCGTAGCGTTGCGAACCGATAGATCGTGCGGATATTTGGGAATAGTGCGAGATAGATCTGCCACGAGCCTTCGTACGCAGCCGCGTCGAGTGCGAACGCGAGCTGTTCGTCGTCGACCGGGGGCGTCGGGTCGGTCCCGCACATCGCCAGCAAGGAGCGAATCAGCCGGTCCACTGCATGCACCTGCGTTTCGCGGGCGGCATCGCCACGAGGATTGAACGAGTTGCGACGCCGGGTCCAGCTCTTGCGCCAGCGCTGGTCCCACGCGTAGAGAAGCGCGTTGTCGAAGTGGGCGAGCGCGATGAGCCGACTCCATCGCATGCATTGCCGCACGGTCCCGCTTGCCCGAAGGTTCACTTCGGCAACTTCGTCGCGCGTCACCGGTAGCCGTCGTTTCCTGAATCGCTGCTCGAGCCATGCAAATTCTGTCGGGAAATCGTTTGCCGCGATTTGGAGCGGGTAGCTCGGCTGCTTTGCGAGGTCGAGTGCGATGTCCTTCAAGTCGTCGAAGATCTGGAACGTCGCCAAGACATACCCCCATCGGCGAATCACGGCCGTGTGCTTTGCGGGGTCGAGTCCGAGAAGGCGCGCCCGAAGGTCGAGCCAGAACATCATGACCATGTTGTTCTTGCGATAGAAATGCCAGGCTGTGTCCCGTAGACGCAATTGGTCCGCGCGCCGTGCTAGCGCGCTTCCGCAAAGCTCGGCTTCGTCTAGGTAGGTCTGAAAGCAATGATGCAAGAAGAGATGGGTCGCATGCACGACGGCATCGTCGGCGTTGGCGAGAAGTTCATCGATTGTGACGGCTAGCTGTTCGAGCGCGTCGAACAGCGTTGACAGCGTGATTCCGAATTTCGTCGTGTGGGCGTCCGGCTCGACGCCCAGCTCTCGAAGGTGAGCGAGCGAGAGGTCGCAAAGCGGGCGTTCCGAGGTGTCGTTACGGTACACCGACTGAACCAGTCGCCCCGCTGCATCGTGACCGCCGACCGCCGCCGCGAGCTCATCGAGAAACTCGTCTGCAAGTTGCATGTACAAGAACGCGATGTCCGCCAATGCAACCGCCGCCGAGACCGGAACCCGGCCGGCACCCTTGAATGCGAAGTTGTCGACGAGCGGACCGATTTGCTCGATCGCAAGCAAGGTTTCGCGAAGCGCGGGGTCATCGAGCACGACGCTAGGAAGGAGCTTGCGAATCCGCCGCCGCCTCACCCGGTAGAAAGGCAGCATCGCGCCGTGGCGAAAGAAGTCGCGGTTCTGCTGCACTTTTTCGGCAAGGATCGACTTGACGGGCCGGCTGTCGTGCAGTCGCTCCCACGCTCCGGTGACGCGTGCGACGCTTGCCGCGGTTACGTTGGGGCTCTCTTGGACGTGCGGCTCGGGGTGCAACAGAAGCGTAGTCTCGTAGCGAAGGCGGGCCTCCCGCGCACCCTCCTCGTCGATCATCGCGTCCGCTAGCTGTGCCTCCCAAACGCGGAGCTTGCCGAGCAGCGCAGCAGCTCCACGACCGGCGCCCGCGGACCCTTCCGTGTGCTGCAACGCGAGCCTCATGCTCAGCACGCCCTCGAGGTCCTTCGCGATCGGGCCCAAGCCGCGGAGGTCTGCACGCATGTACGGATGTCGGGCGAGGATGCTCTCGATGCGCCACAGTGCGACGACCTCGTCCTCGGTGAAGGGGGGTGCTAGGGTCACGACTCGAACGATGGCACGGACAGGCCGAAAACCAAGCTGGCGCGCCCCTTTTCGCCGCATCGCGATGGCCACCGAAAACGCCCTCGAGCTTGCGAGGCTTGGACACTTCACCGACCCGGAGCATGCGCCATACAAGGTCGTGCATCAGATACGTATCGCGCGGCTGCGACGTTACGGTGGGGACGATCATCGCCCGACCGTCGCGGCGCCGCTGCTCTTGATTCCTCCTTTGATGGTTACCGCGGACATCTACGACGTCGCGCCCGACATCAGTGGTGTCACGGCGCTGACGCGATTGGGGCTAGACGTCTGGGTCATCGACTTCGGCTCCCCCGAGCAAGAAGAGGGAGGCATGAAGCGCACCCTCGACGATCACATTACAGCGGTCAATGATTCGATCGACTGGCTGCGCGACGCGACAGGCCATGATGTGCACCTGATCGGATACTCGCAGGGCGGGATGTTCGCGTATCAAATCGCGGCGTATCGGGCGTCCGAGGGTATTGCTTCTTTGGTGACGTTCGGGAGCCCGGTCGACATTCATCGGAACCTCCCGAAGATCGACGACACGATCGCGGGCCGCTTGTTCGAGCTAGCCCAGGGCGCGCTCGACAAACCAATAGACAAGCTCGAAGGCTTGCCCGGGTTTCTGACCAGCACGGGCTTCAAGCTCCTGGCCGCCGACAAGGAAGTCGGCCAGCTCATGGACTTCATTCGGAAGCTGCATGACCGGCAGGCGCTCGAGAAACGCGAAGCGCGACGACGGTTCCTAGGTGGTGAAGGCTTCGTTGCCTGGCCCGGCCCCGCGCTCAAGAAGTTCATCGACGAATTCGTCGTCCACAACCGGATGCTCTCCGGCGGCTTCGTCGTCGCCGGCCGCACCGTCACGCTCACCGACATCACCTGTCCCGTGATGTTCTTCGTCGGCGAGCGCGATTCGATCGCCAACGCATCGGCGATCCGGGCCATCCGGGGCGCTGCACCCAATGCGGAGCTGTTCGAGGTGTCGATGCGGGCGGGGCATTTCGGCCTCGTCGTCGGCAGCCAAGCGATGTCGTTCACCTGGCCGACGGTGGCGAGCTGGGTGCGCTGGCGCGAAGGTCTCGGACCCGAGCCCTCGGCGCTCCAAGCACCGGTACCGCTCGAAGAGCCGGAGGAAGCCGCCTTCGACGAAGTCGATTTCGACCTCGAGCTTTTCTATCAAACGATCCTCGGCACGGTTGGTGCTTGGTGGCAGCGAATCGGGCGTTCCGCGACAGACCTCGGCGAGCAGCTCGACAGCCTTCGTTGGCAGGTGCCCCGCCTCAGTGTTCTCCAACAGATGCAGCCGGATACCCGGGTGAGCCTGGGCCTCGCCCTCTCTGAACAGGCTGCTTCCAATCCGGAAGGCACTTTCTTCCTATGGGAAGGGCGCGCGTTTTCCTACGCGCAGGCTGATCGCCGGGTCGACAGCATCGTTCGGGGTTTGATCCGTTGCGGCGTTCGCCGAGGCGAGCCCGTCGGCGTGCTAATGGGTCCGCGTCCCAGTTATCTCTCGGTGACGGCTGCGTTGAGCCGCCTAGGCGCGGTGCCGATCTTGCTCAGTCCAGGCCGCTCGCGCGCGACGCTCGAAGACGCCATTCATGGCTCTGCCGCGCGCTTCGTCATTGCAGACCCGGAGAGCGCTGCGTTGGGTAAGGAGCTATTCGCCGAGGTGCTCGTGCTCGGCGGCGCGCGCGAAGAGCGAGCCCTGCCTGCAGGCGTCACCGACATGGAGCTCATTGACCCTGACACGGTGGACCTGCCCGGCTGGTACGAGCCGAACCCGGGGTGCGCGCGTGACTTGGCGCTCATCATTCTCACGCCCGGGCGCGGCAAGAAGCCACGCGCTGCCAAGATAACCAACCAGCGCTGGGCGTTTTCTGCCTATGGAGCGGCGGCCGCGTGCACGCTGTCTCCCCGCGACACGGTGTACTGTTGCCTGCCGCTTCATCACCCGGCCGGCATGTTGGTAGCCGTTGGCGGTGGGTTGGTTGGTGGCTCCCGTTTGGCGCTCTCGACCAAGTTCGACCCCGATGCGTTTTGGGAGGACATTCGCCGATACGGCGCGACGGTGGTCTTTTACGCAGGCGAGATGTTGCGCGAGCTTCTGCGAATTGAGCCGTCAGCCGCCGACAACGAAAACCCGATCCGCCTGTTTGCCGGGAGCGGACTCCGGCGCGACGTGTGGCAGCGTGTCGTCGATCGCTTCGGACCGGTCGGCATTCTCGAATTCTACGCGGCCACCGAAGGCAACGCAGTGCTCGCCAACGCATCCGGACAAAAGGTGGGCGCACTTGGCCGCCCGCTTCCCGGCAGCGCCGAGGTGGAGTTGGTCCGGTATGACTTCGAGACCGAGGAATTTTGCCGCGGCGAGCATGGTTTGCTGGTCCGTTGTGAAGATGGCGAGCCCGGCGTGTTGCTCGCGCGACTCGATGCCGACCATCCGCTAGCGAGCTTCACCGGAGGCGACGAGGCGGGCCGGCGTTTGTTGCGAGGCGTCTTCGAGGCCGATGACACGTGGTTCATCACCTGGGACGTTCTGTGCCGTGACGCCGACGGTGATTTTTGGTTCGTCGACCGAGTTAGCCGAATGTTGCGCACCGCGGCTGGCGTCGTCTCGACCCGGTCCATCGAGGATGCCCTCTATGGCTTTCCCGCCGCGCGTCACGTCGTGGTGTACGGCGTCGAGTGCGCCGGGGCCGATTGTCCCGTCGCCGTGCTGGTCACCCGGGGCAACCAGGGCCTAGATTTGCAGGCTTGGAACGAGTTTAGCGCGAGGCTGCATCCGAGGGAACGCCCAGTCTGGTTGAAGCGCGTCGAGCGCATTCCCATGACCGACGGCTTTCGCCCCGACAAATCGGCCCTCGAGGGCGATCCGCTCGACGCCGGCGCTGAGCTCTTCGTCTACGACGAGAAAACCCAGGCGTACCGTGGGGCCTGAGCCCCGCGAGCCCCGTGGTCGGCGCGCAGCGTCGATTTTACGGGGTAGGGCTGTACAAAAAATCGCGCCGTCCCGTCTCTCTTGCTACATACCGTCTCGATGACTGCCCGCGCTCTCCTTTTGCCCTTTGCCATCATGACCGCGCTTCTTTTCGCGTGCGTGAAGCCTATTAACGATGGCAACGCCTGCTTCCAGTCGTCCGAATGCCGCGGCGGCTCGATCTGCGTGGAGACGGTGTATGGGCAGTACTGCATGAAGCGGTGCGGCCGCGACGTGGTTCGATGCGAAGAGGGGCAGGCGTGTTTGCTGTCTGAGGAGCTGCCGCCGGACGTGGACGCCGACGCTGGCACCGACGCTGGCACCGACGCTGGCACTGACGCTGGCACTGACGCCGGCACTGACGCCGGCACTGACGCTGACGCTGGCGTTGACGCTGGCGTTGACGAAGAAGTCTGGGTGTGTCTGCCCGGCCGCCTCGAGAGTCCGACCTTCATTCCTCGAGTCATCGGGCAGATCTGCGACTACAGCATGGACTGCGTCGTGGGCGGCGTTTGTGTATGTATCCCCGGCGCGACCTGCGAGGGTCAGGGGAAGAATGGCCCTACCTGCGAGGAGCTCTGCAATCCAGACATCCTCAACCAGTGCCCCCGCGGTCTGGTCTGTACCGATCTGGGCACCGGCCGCGGTTTTTGCGACCCATCGACGCTACCTGCCGAGGCTCAGCCCCTCTGAGCGAATTGACCATTTACGCGGGCCCGCGGGAACACTAGACTCCCCCGGTCATGCCCACTCCCCAACAAACAGTCGAGGCCGTTCGTTCTTACTTGCGCACGCATCCCGAGGAGATCGGGCGCGCCGTCCGTAGTGCGCTGGGCCTTCGGTTTGGGGTCCCGCTTGCCGCCCTTCGGTGGCTTGGTCAGCAGGCCGAGCGCAGCGGGAAAGTCGCAGACTTCAAGATCGAATCCGTGCCGCCAGGTCTCCGCCTCTCGGGCGACCTGGACGCCATGAACACGCCCATCCGTGCCTCCGCGGTCATCTACGTCGAGCGCGTGGTGTTCAACGACGAAGAGCTGACCGTTGCGCTCCGCCTCGAAGAAGTGGTGCTCAAGCTCAACGGCGACTCCGACTCTCCCGTCGCTGCGTTGATCAAATCCGGCGCATTGGATCTCTCCAATCCTGGTACGCTGGTCAACTTCATGCCCGGCCGTTCGCCGGTTCTGGCCGAAGCCAACGGCAACCGAATCGTGCTCGACCTGATGCGCGATCCGAAGATCGGCAAGAACCCACTCGTCCGCCGCGCGGTGTCGTTACTCACCTCTTTCGTGACGCTTCACGGCGTCGAAACCGACACGAAGCATCTCGACATTGCGTTCCGCGCGCTCCCAACGGGCCTTACCGGCGCCGCGCAGTCGATTCGCAAGAACATCGTGCTGCCCTCGATGAGCCGCCTTCTTCCGCGCGCGAGGTAACGCGCCGGCCGCCGCTAGCGACGCTGAAGCCCCAGGGTGACGCGACGAGCCTCAACTATCGGGATGAGGCTCATCAAGCGACGGGTCCGGCTCGGGATCCGGCGGATGCGTTACAGAGCGGTTGCGCAGCGCTTCGAGCTCCTCTTCTGCAAACTCCAGCTCGAGCTCGGCTCGACTACGCGCGGACACGGCCCGGGCAACTGCGTCCTGCAGCTCCTTGGCCTTCACACCCTCGGCTTGCAAGCGCGCATCGAGTGCGGCGATTTCACCTCGAAGCTCCAGTAGCCGATCGCCTTCACGTTCTAGCTTCCGCTCGATGCGCTCGGCCCGCTCTTCCTCCGCGCTGAGCTGCTGGGCGGTGGCCGCGAGCTTCTGGTTCGTCGCGGACAGCGAACGCTCCGTCGCGGAGAGGTCCCGCTCCGTCTCAGATAGGTGTTGCTCGATAGTCGCCTTTTCTTGACGGTTCTGCGCAAGCTTGTCGCGCGTTCGCGTCAACCGGCGCTCTTCGTCCTTGAGCTGCGTCTTCAGAGAAGCAACCTTGCCATCGGTGCGTGCGAGTCGCTTCGCGAGCTCGGTTCGCGTCAGTCGGCTCTGCTCGTATCGGAGCTCGAGCTGTTCGGCGATTTCCCGGGTGTCCGCCAAGTCTCGCCGGAGGTCCGAGGCGGTGAGCTTCGCCTGCTGAGCTACTTCGCGTTGCGTCTCGGCTTGCTGATAGAACACGGTGACCGCGGCGCCCGACGCTCCGAGCAAGGCGAGCGCCATGGGAATCGTCCACCGCAAAATGGTCTTCACCCGCTCCCGGCGCTCCTCGGGAAGCGATAGTGCGGAAAGCTCTTCGACGAGCTCGTCCGCCGTGGGCCGTAGCTCGGCATCCCAACTCAGCCAGCGGTCGAAGAACGGCGTGAGGTACTTGAGACCTTTGCGCGTCGGCGCGTTCGGCGTTTCCTTCGAACGACGCTCGATGAACGTATCGACTGCGCCCGCAGCGACGTCTTCCTGCGTGAAAGGCTCGAGCGCGTTACGAAGCGAAAGAGCCAATGCGAACACGTCCGCTTTGTTGCTGACCGTAGGCTTCCGTTCGACCGACGCGAACTGCGCTGCAACCTCGGGCGCGAAGTACGTCGGTGTTCCCGCGACCACCATTTCTGCCTCGGTCGCGGCGACACCGAGATCGAGCAGCACTGGCGTGACCTCCTCCTCACCGAAAGCAGGAATGCGCGCAAGGAAGATGTTCTCGGGCTTCACGTCCTGATGCCGCACTCCTGCGGCGTGCATGGCTGCCAGTGCGCGTGCCAGTGGTTGGAAGATGGCGAGCGCCTCCGCACGGCTCAAGGGTTCGCGCTGCAGACGTGATTCGAGCGTCTCGCCGTCGTACCAAGGCATGACGAACCAGAGCCGCTCTTCAAACCAACCATGGTCCTTGAACTGCACGATGGACGGGTGGAACACGGACGCGATCAGTCGCAACTCGCGCAAGGCGGACTGCTTCGCCGACTTCGAATGTGCCGCCTGATGCAGCAACTTCAGGGCGACGACGTGTCCCGGCACCTCGGTGTCCTTAGCCCGATACACATCGCCAAACGCACCCAAGCCCACGCGGGCCTCGATCGCGTACCGCCCGCCGACGATCGTCCCGTTTGGCAGTGGGTCGATGCCCTCGTGCTCGTTGCCCCGGGTTCGCGGCGCGGCTTCGAGGGCGAACGCTTCGACGATCACGCGCCCGAACCGGTTGGCGTCGCGGATGCCGTGCTCGTCGAGGATGGCCTGCGCCTGCACCATCGCTGTATCGACACGCTCCTCCATCTCGGTGGGTGTCTTTCCGTACACGAACGCAAGCTCTTCGACGCTGAGCTCACGCGCGTGGCGAAGCTCCAAGAGCTCCGAGTGTTCCGCGCACAGCTCGAAGCGCAGTGCGTTGAGCGGGCTGAGCGAGAGATGCGCCGAGGGAAGGGCGCGCCACGGAAGCTCTTCGAGGTCTTCTTTCGTCGGAGGTTTGTGCGGACGGCTCTGGTTGTGCAGATAGCCCCGCGCCGCCCGGTAGAGCCTCGCACGAACCCCTGGCGCTTGGAGCAAGTCGTTGCTCTCGGTCTTGGCAACGAAAGCGCGAAGCTTGCAGATGTAGTGGTCCGCCCGCTCGGCCGAGCCCGTTCGAATCGCAAGGTACTGACGCAGGCCCTCCGCGTAGTAGCGAAACGCGCGACCGTGCAGAACGTCGACGATGGTTTGGGGCTGTCCCTGGGAAAGCGCGATGGACGCCGCGGCTTGTGTCAGCGCGGCGCCTCCTTTCCCGGGAGGCCTAAGTTGATTCAGTAGAAAGGGTACGGTTCCCGTAGTTCCCATGGTTGCCTCTCACGAAGTGGGGAACTGTAAGGATGAGTCACCCTTGCGGCTGCTCTCAACAAAACGGCAAGGCTAGGCCCAGCCGTAGAAGATGCTCAATCCGTACAACACTGCGAGGAGGGCCAGTGCGGTTACGATGTTCAGCACGAAGCCGATGCGCATCATCTGCGGCAAGTCGAGCAGCCCGGTGCCATAGGCGACGGCGTTCGGTCCCGTTGCGATGGGCAGCATGAACGCGCAGCTCGCTGCGAGGCCGACAGCCAAAGCCGGCGGAAGCGGAGAGACATCGAGCTCGACGGCTGCCGCAATCGCCAGCGGCACGATCATGTTCGATGATGCGGTATTGGAGCATGCCTCGGTGAAAAAGACGGTGAAGACGATGAGGGCAGCGGTGAGCCCCCACAATGAGTTGATCCCGGTCACACCCAAGAACCACTGACTGAGTGCGGCGGCCAACCCTGTGTCGAACATTTGCGCGCCGAGCGAGAGCCCTCCTCCGAAAAGGAGAATCAGCCCCCAATCGATACGTACGGCGTCGTGCCACGGGAGAACGGGCGTCTTTTTGTCTTCGTCGAGAATCAGGAACATCGGCGCTGCTGCGAGAATCGCGACTGCGCCGATGGGGAGCGCGGCTGCGATCGCCTCTGTATGGGGTGCGCCGGCCGCCCGCATGATGCCCGGCACGGTCCAGCCGACGACCGCCAGTCCGAAGCAAAAGGCTGTCACTCTCTCGCCGCGTGACCAGGGGGAGGCCGCGAGGGTTACGCTCGTTTCCACGGGCGGTGGCGGCGCCAGCCATTGCAGGACGAACCCGATGAGGACCACGAGGACCAGGGCGACGGGCAGACCGATGCCCATCCACTGCAAGAAGTCGAACTGCGTCTCCGTTTGTTCCTGCAGGAACCTGACGGTGATGAAATTGGGTGGGCTGCCGATCAGAGTACCCATGCCGCCGACAGAGGCTGCGTAGGCGATGGCGAGCACGCTGCCGGAATTCGCATCATCGTGCTCCGGGAGCGTGCCGAGCAGAATCGGGATCAGAATGGCTGCCGTAGCGGTATTGCTGATCCACATCGAAAGCACGACCGCCGTCATCATGAAGGCCATGCGTATGCGAATCGGAGAACCGCGCACCAACCGAAACTGCATGAGCGACCGAGCGATGCGCCGGTCGAGACCGTGCCGTGTCATCGCTCTTGCAATGAAGAAGCCGCCGATGAAGAGGAAGATCAGAGGGTCGGCGTAGGGAGCGAAGGCGGTGCGGCTGTCGGTGACTCCGACCACGATCATCGCCGGGGCGATCAAGAGTGCCGTCACGGAGATCGGCAATACCTCCGTAACCCACGCGACGATGACAGCGGCGAAAACCGCAGCGAGCCGCTGGGGTCGCGGTTCCAATCCGAGCGGAGCGAACCAAGCTGCCAGGAACAGTGCGGGAGCAAGGACCAGACCTACCTTGCGCCGCTCAACGAAGCCCATCCACGCGCCATCTAGCACGTCATCCCATGGGTACGTCTAGCCCGGTCCGCTCGAAACTTGCGCTGCATCCCGTTCGGCCCCAAGGTGAGTAAGTCGTGGTTCATTTGCGCTTGGGATTATTGACAATTCTGGCGTGTGCGGTTTTCTATGGCTGTACACCGAAGCAGGATCCTGCGACCACTCCGCCGCAGAGCGATGCCACGCCTGCGCCAGCCTCCGCTCCTGCCGCCGAGGCTCCTCCGGTGGTCCTCGAAGCTCCGGTCGCCTTTTGGAAGGACGGCAAGGTGCAGGGCGAAGTCGATGCTGCCAAAGCGGACGAAGAGGGACATCTTCTCCTCGACCTCGGTGAAGACTGGACCCCGTACATCCTGACGGAGGCCACCTCTCCCGACGAGGAGAGCAAGCCAAACGCGTATCGTGCGACTTACTTGGCTTTGGCGCGAGGAGAGTTTCCGAAAGACCGACACGGGTCCCGGGCTAAGAAGGATCAGTATCTCGAGCTCTACGGCATCTTGCCGACGCTGACATTGCTGAAGGAGCGCTTTACCGGCGTGCGAGCGCTCGAATGCGCGGCGGAGCTCGACCTCGTGCCGCTGCAGGAGTTCGAGGGGTTCCTCGCCTATCAAAAGGGCCGCCGACCGGCTCGCCGCTTGGCCCGCTACGAGCTGCTAAAGTCGCAGATGGCCGCGCTCGTTGCGCGTGCGGGGGTGGAAAGTCTCGATCAAATCACCCGTGCACATGCTGTCGACGATCGCGAGTGGGAGAAAGTCGAGGAGTACAAGACCCTCGCGCCCGAGATCGAAGCGATCATCGCTGCGCAAGCCCGGCTCGAATGCGAAGGCTTCTTCGAAGGTCGTGGTCAGTACAAGCCGGGTCTCTTCGATTGGCGCACCCACGAAGCGCTTGCCGAGTTCGAGCGACGACACCGCGTCTACGGTTGGGGCTTCATCGGTGACGATACGCTGGCCGTTCTACGCGAGTCGCCGCAAGAGACCGAGCAGGAAGCAGTGATTCGCGTGCTGACCGAGCGCGCCATGCACGCGGCCCAGGTCATCGAAGACGGCAGCACCTCAACCCTGCGGGACGGCGCGCCGCGCACCTACGAGACCGAAGATGGCAAAGAGCTGCAGATCCCGAACTTCGAAGCGGAGCTTCGTGAGCGGGTGATCACGGCCTTTGGGCTCGAGACTGCCGAGTCGACGTACGCGTGGATCGAGTCTCTTGGCGACATTCGCAAGGAGCAGGTCGTGGCTCTGCAGAGCGTCGAGCTTCCGCCGTACTACAGCGATGCGATGGACCTCAGCGTCACGATCGACCGGGGCGACGTCTGGTACGAGTTCCCCTTCGATGAAGAGGGCAAGGCCCGCTCCCAGCCTGTCAGTCGCCGGCCGCGCTTGACGATCTTCGTCACTTACAACGACCAGAAAATCCCGCTTGCCCGTTTCGGGACTACTGTCGGTGGTTGGCGGGGAGAGTTCATCGAGGGCGCCGTGATGTGGAGGTACAAGGGCTCACCCGTTGGCAAGCGCGTGTGGAGCCGCATTGCTGCTGCGCCGATTTGGGTGCCGCCCGAGAGCACACCGCCCCGCGTCATGCTCAACAAGAAGCGGGACGGCACCTTCGAGATCGACTACCACACGACTGGTCCGAGCTACGCGTCTGCCTATGGTTTGGTGGCGGCGTACCACCGCAAGTACTACCGCTCGCCTGACGGCAAGATCCAACTCGGAGGAGACGAGGGCATCCGCACGCATGGTTCCGTCGACTACATGAGCATCATGCGCCGCCATTCGCACGGGTGCCACCGCATGCACAACCACATCGCCGTGCGACTGATGTCCTTCGTCCTCGAGCACCGCCCGCACACGCGTTACGGCCAGCAGCCAATGGTATACCGTCGCGAGTTCGAGTTCGAAGAAGAGCTGTACGTGATGGAGTTCGACAAGGGCGGCTACAATTTCGTTCTCGACGAGCCGCTTCCCGTCGAGACTCTGCCGGGCAGAGTTCGCGGCCAAGTCAAAGAGCCGGTCGAGATCGCGTTGCCGCGCTTCGACCGCGAAGTGGGCGCATACGTCATGCCCGACGGCGCGTGGGTGAGCGTCGATCGTTTCGGCAACATGACTCCACGCATCCAGCCGTTCGATTTCGACGCCCCACTCGAGGCGCCGGAGCTGGCGACGGGCCCCATGACAGCGACAGCGGAGACGACGACAGCGGAGGCGACGACGGCGGAAGTGATACCGACCACGACCGAAACCGGCATGCCCACGACGTTGCCAGCCTCGATTCCTGTAAACACGACCGCAGTGCCCGTCGTCGCGCCCACACCTTGAAAACAAGCCCGACCTCGGGCGTGCTGTTTGCTGTGGATGAATTGGGCAAAAATTCCATTGCCTGTGGAAAAACATTCGGGTTTTCCACAAACGAATTTCGTTGATCTCTCTTGCTGGATCGGAGACAAAAGGGATCGGAAGATCGCGACAGCGAGTGCGACGTTCTTTGAATCAACCCATCTGACGACAGCAACGAAAGTTGTTGTTTCTCACTCTCACGGGGGAGAAGCGGGGCCGAAAGGTCGCGCTGTCGGGAGGCGCAAAGCGCGTCGAACGTGTCCGTGGGTCGTGAGTATTGCAAAAGC
>CAZHPJ010000028.1:0-12823 GCA_964534585.1 uncultured Sandaracinaceae bacterium
GTAGCCATGTCCAACGTACGTGTCCTCGTGTCTGACAAGCTCGCCGAGGCGGGTCTCAGGGTCCTGCGTGAGGCGCCGGGTGTCGAGCTCGAGTTTCGACCCGGCATGAGTGAAGATGAGCTCTGCGGCGTCATCGGAGATTACGACGGTCTCATCATCCGTTCCGCTACCCAGGTCACTCCGCGGGTCATCGAGGAAGCCCACAAGCTGAGGGTCATTGGCCGCGCAGGCATCGGGGTCGACAACGTCGACATCCCGGCCGCAAGCCGTCGGGGCATCGTCGTGATGAACACCCCGACCGGAAACTCAGTAACGACCGCCGAGCATGCGTTGGCGCTCCTTGCCTCGCTGGCGAGAAAGATTCCCCAAGCCGTCGCCTCGATGCGCAGCGGCAAGTGGGAGAAGAGCAAGTTCCAAGGGCGCGAGATCGCCTACAAGACGCTCGGGATCATCGGCCTTGGCAACATCGGACGCATCGTTGCCGACCGCGCACAGGGTCTCAAGATGAAGGTCATCGGCGTGGACCCGGTGATGAGTAGCGATCGAGCCGCCGAGCTGGGCATCGAGCTGGTCGAGCTCGACGAGCTGCTAGCGCGCGCCGACTTTCTGACGATTCACGCGCCACTCACGCCGGAGACGAAAAACATGTTCAATGATGCGGCGTTCGAAAAAATGAAGAGCAGCGCCCTGCTCGTCAATGCAGCCCGCGGCGGCATCGTCGACGAGGAAGCACTCGCGCGCGCCATCACCGAAGGGAAGATCGCCGGCGCCGCCCTCGACGTGTTCGGCAAGGAGCCGATCGATCCCGACAACCCGCTGCTCGGCCTCGACGGCGTGTTGTGCACACCGCACCTGGGCGCCTCGACCTCGGAGGCGCAAGAGCGCGTTGCGGTCGAAATCGCAGAGCAAGCCATCAGCTACCTTCAGCGCGGCATCGTGACGAACGCGGTCAACGTGCCGACGCTCCCGCCGGAGATCGCAGAGCGGCTCACCCCGTACCTGAACGTCGCCAAAGCGCTCGGCAGCCTGATCGGTCAGCTCGATCCGATCGACGTCCGCGAGCTGAGAGTGACATGCACCGGTGAGGCCGGCGAGCTCGGTGTCACGCCGATCGCGCGCGCAGCCCTTGCTGGCTTCCTCGAACATCACCTCGAAGAGCCGGTCAATCCGATCAGCGCGCCGTACGAGGCGCAGGAGCGCGGCATTCGGCTCGCCGAGGTCAAAGAGGCGAGCGACCGGTACGCCACTACAGTGCGCGTCACCGTCACCGGTGAGAAGGGCATCCACACGGCAACGGGCACGCCAGGCCGCAAGGGCGAGCCCCGGCTCGTCGGCCTCGAAGGCTACGAGATCGACGCCGTCATGGAAGGCGCGATCCTCATCATGCACAACCAGGACCGACCCGGCGTCATCGGATCGGTCGGCACCCTGCTCGGCAGCCAAGGGATCAACGTCTCGCGCATGCAGGTGGGGCTCGACGAAAAGAGAGGCCAAGCGTTGGCGCTCTGGAACGTCGATTCGACCCTCGGCAGCGAAGCTCTCGATGAGCTGCGCAGTATCGACCACGTCAGCAGTGTGCATACCCTGAGGCTCTGAGATGCCTCCCTCAGCGCGAAAGCGACGAACCAGGAGCTCGGCGCGGCGCGGAAGCTCGACTCCCGGTCTGCCGATGACTCCGCCTGGCGGAATGCGTGACCTGCTGCCACCTGCGTCCATGACGCGGACTCTGCTGTGGCAGCGGCTGATGGAGACCTTCGACCTCTATGGCTACCAGCGTGTGACGACGCCACCGGTGGAGTACGCCGAAGTCATCGAACGCGGGCTCGGCACCGTCGACCGCCGTGATCTGGTGCGATTCGTCGAGCCGGACTCCGGCGAGGTCGCTCTCCTGCGTCCAGACATCACGCCTCAGATCGCCCGGATCGTCGCGACGCGGCTTCAGGACCGTCCCGCGCCGTGGCGTCTCTGCTACGAGGGTACGATCGTGCGGCGCCGTCGAGGCCGCGCGCGCAAGCAACGTCAAGTGCTGCAGTGCGGTATCGAGTGCATCGGCCTGAAGGGTCCCGATGCCGACGCGGAGGTGATCGAGATCGCCGTTCGCGCGTGCGAACGCGTGGGCCTGCAGGACTTCCTGGTCGAGCTCGCGCAGGTGAAGATCGGCACCGAAGTGCTCGACCACGTACCCGAAGATGCGCGACTGGCAGTCGTCGAAACGCTCGCGGCCAAGGACGCGACCAAGCTAGAGAAGTTGCTCAAAGACGCTGGCGTCGTCGCCGGCGAGCGTAAACGGCTGCTCATGCTGTGTGATCTCTACGGCGACCGCTCCGTGATCGCGGACGCGCGCCGGCGTCTGCGGAACGCGGCCGCGAAGCGGGCGCTCGACGAGCTAGAGCGCGTGGTGGACCGCCTGCAAGCCGCGGGCCTAGGCGACCGCGTGGCCATCGACCTGAGCGACTTGCGTCGGCACAGCTACTATACGGGCGTGAGCATGACCCTTCTGGCCGCCGGGCCCGGGGAGCCTCTCGGCATGGGTGGGCGCTACGACGACCTTCTCAGCCGGTACGAAGCGCCAGCGCCAGCGACGGGCTTCGCCTTCGAGGTCGACAACGTGCTGTGGGCGCTCTCCGAGGCGGGCGTCTCTCTCAAAGGTGACCTGCCCCTGCGAGTCGTGGTGGCCGGAGGCAGCTACGCGCGCCGCCGCAAAACCGCGGAGCTGTGGCGGAGCCGCGGCGCGCGCGTGGCGGTTCTTCCGGCCAACAGCGACAGCGAAGCCAAACAATACGCCAAAGCGTGGGCTTATGATCTATTGATCTGGCAACAAGGGAACCGCGCGCGTCTTACACGCCTGCAGGATGGCCGAACGCGGACACTCGAGGTCGAGCTCGGCGGCGAGTCGTTCGACCAGTTATTCGGCCAGTTGTTCTCTTGGGCACGAGTCGGGGACGAATCATGAGCGCATTGGTGGTTGTGGGAGCGCAGTGGGGCGACGAAGGCAAGGGCAAGGTCGTCGACCTGTACGCCCCATACGCCGACCTCGTCGTTCGATACGCCGGCGGTGCAAACGCAGGCCACACGCTCGTGGTCGGCGGTGAGAAACAGATTCTCCACTTGATCCCATCTGGCATCCTTCACGATCAGACCAAGTGCATCGTCGGACAAGGTACCGTCATCGACCCGGCTGTGCTCCTGCAGGAGATCGAAGCGCTGAATGAGCGCGGTGTTCGGACTCAGGAGCGGCTGCTGGTGAGTCAGCGCGCGCACGTCGTGCTACCGCACCACAAGTTGATCGACGAGCTCCGCGAGAAGAAATCGAACAGCGCGATTGGAACCACCAAGCGGGGTATCGGTCCGTGCTACGAAGACAAAGTCGCGCGGCGCGGTGTTCGCATGGGTGACCTGCTCAACGCCGAGCGGCTGCGCGGCAAGCTCGATGCGAACCTCGAGTGCTGGCGTCCTGTCGCCGAGGATCTCGGTGGCACCCTTCCAACCGCCGACGAGATCGCAAAGCAGTACGTCGAGCTGGGCGAAGCGCTCCTGACGTACATCGGTGACACCATGGCCGTCGTTCGCGCATCGGTACGAGCCGATCAGAAAATCCTTCTCGAAGGCGCACAGGGCACGATGCTCGACATCGACAACGGGACCTACCCGTTCGTCACGAGCTCGAGTGCCGTTGCGGGCGGGGCGTGCGCGGGCGCGGGTATCGGCCCGACACACATCCGCCGCGCCACCGGGATTGCAAAGGCCTACACGACCCGTGTCGGCGGAGGCCCCTTCCCCACTGAGCTCGAGAACGCAACCGGCCAGCTGCTCAGGGACGCAGGTGCCGAGTACGGCTCCACCACGGGGCGCCCTCGCCGATGTGGCTGGCTCGATCTCGTTGCGCTCCGGCACGCCGTGGCGGTCAACGGCCTCGACGAGCTGGCGATCACGAAGCTCGACGTGTTGACAGCCCTGCCTGAGCTGGAGGTCTGCGTGGCATATGAGCTCGACGGCGAGCGCCTCACCTACCCGCCGTACGAACGAGTCGAAGCGGTCCAGCCCATCTACGAGACGCTCGAAGGCTGGAGCGAAGACCTCTCCTCGTGCCGCACCCGGAGCGACCTACCCCCCGCCGCTCAGCGATACCTCTCGCGAATCGAGGAAGAGGTCGAGTGCCGGGTGGGCGTGGTCAGCGTAGGCCCCGATCGCGCGGACACCGCTGACCTCCGCGACCCCTTTGACGGCTAGGCTTCGACTCTCGCGATGAAGTCGATTTCCACCTTCGCGCCCTTGGGCAGGGCCGCTACCTGCACGGTCGCGCGCGCCGGTGGAACGAGCGCCTCGAAGAACGCAGCGTAAACCTGATTCATCTTCGAGAATTCATCCATATCCGTCAGGTAGACAGTCGCTTTCACGACATCACCTCGACTTGCTCCAGCTTTTTCGAGGACAGCGTCCAAGTTCTGCAACACCCGCCGCGTCTCAGCTTCGATATCCCCGCCACCTACCATCTGGGCGTCGTCCGGGTCCAGCGCGAGCTGTCCTGAGCAGTAGACCCACTCCCCGACGACAACCGCCTGGCAGTACGGGCCGATCGCGGCGGGCGCTCGATCGGTTTCGATTCGCTTGTTCGTCATGATTCCATGCTACTTCATACTGGCATGAAGGTCGCCACGTGGAACGTGAACTCGATCCGGGCGCGCCGGCAGCACGTGATCGACTGGCTCGACGCAGCACAACCCGATGTCCTGTGCCTGCAGGAGCTGAAGGTGGCCGACGCGGACTTCCCGTACGACGAGATCCGAGAGTGCGGGTATGAGGCCGTCGTCTTCGGACAGAAGACCTACAACGGAGTGGCCATCGTGAGCCGGCAGCCGGTCTCGAACGTCGTGCGAGGGCTCGACGACGGCGAAGACGACCCCCAGGCCCGGCTGATCAGCGGTGAGATCGAGGGGGTGACGGTCCTCAGCGCGTACTTCCCCAACGGCGGCGAGGTAGGCTCCGACAAGTACGACTACAAGCTTCGTTGGATGGCGCGGCTCCGCCAGGCGCTCGCGAAGCGATTCGATCCCGAGACCGACCAGGTCGCGCTCTGCGGTGACTTCAACGTTGCCCCCTGGGACGACGACATGGGCAGACCTGCCGAATGGCGGTCGTCCGTGCTCGCCTGTGATGCGGTGAGGGATGCCTTGACCAATGTCGCGTCCTTCGGGCTTCACGACGTCGTACGCCCGTTTCATCCGACAGGCGGCTTGTTCTCCTGGTGGGACTATCGCGGAATGGGTTTCGAGCGCGGCAACGGACTTCGCATCGACCATATCTACTGCACCTCCAAGCTCGCCGATCGCACGATCGGCGCCGTGGTGGACCGCGAGGAACGAGCACGGAAGTCGCCTTCTGACCACGCCCCGGTGATCGTGGAGTTCGCATGACCTCGCTGATCTTCTTGGCCGCATGCGCCCTGATCCCGTGGCTGGTCTCCGCGGCCCTGCAAGCACTACTCACGCTCGGAAGCTTGGCGCCACCTGCAGCGCGAGAACGAGCGCTCGGGCACTATCGGCGCGCTACGCTATTCGTGGCAGTCATCGCGCTCCCGGCCGCCGCGGTGGCCGGGGCACTCGTCGTCGACCCCGCACTGTCGACCCGTTGGCCGACGATGGGCTCCTGGTTCTTCGCCTCTCTGAGTGCGGTGACGGCCTGGGTCAGCCTCGCGTTGGCCCGGCGCACCCCCGAAGAAACCGCTGCCATGTCACATCTCGAAACGACGGGGCGCGCGGTGCAGATGTCAGCCGTTCCCGTCCTGGCCACTGCGCTCTCGTTGCTCGCGCGCGCCGTGGTCGAGGCATGGCTTCCGTTCGGGTCCATGGCCCAAGCCCTCGTAGCTGCCCTCCTTTCGATTGCCGCAGTAATCGTGGTCAGCCCTTGGCTAGTGATAAGGCTCGGCCTGTGGCCTATGTTCCCTCGGCGCATCCAAGCCGACGGGGTGTCCTGGCGACTCGCCCACCTGCCCGCCCCGACGCCCTTCCTCACTCACACTGCCGCATTGCCTTGGCTCCGGACGGTATTGGTGAGCGACGGCCTCTTCAACCGGGCCCCCGAACGGCACTGGCAGACGCTCGTCCGGTACGAGATCGGCGGCGCGTTGAGCTCACGCATCGGGCGCTCGGCTCGATGGGCAGTCGCCATTCCGTTCTCGCTGATTGTCTTCATCGTGGCCGGCTCCATCGGCGCGGAGGACCCGCGCAAGCTCGTTGCGGCGACCGCCTTGGCCGTGTTCTTTACCGCAGCTGCGAGCTGGTTCGCCAATCGTCAACCGTCGTCGAGGCTGGCACTCGATTCGGAAGGCCCGTCGATGCAGGAGCTGGCGCAAACTCTTCGCAGCCTGCCACCGTGCCTGGGCCAAGCGCTGCCACGCACCTCGCACAAGCCGTTAGGGCCTGAGCTCTACGACCGCTTGTTCGCGCTCGGCCACGACCCCGGACGAAGGCCACACGCATGAACCCGACCAGCGCAAGAGCCGCCCTCACCGTTGCTGCCCTCTGCCTTGTCTCGGTGGCATGCGGAGCAGTGAGGGAACCGCGAAAGACGGCGCCAACGGCGGAGGAGGCTCCGGAAGGCAGGCTCCCCGAGGGTGTTCGGCCGACGAGCTATCGGCTGAATCTCACCATCATCCCGGACCGGGAAACGTTCTCGGGGACAGCGGTGATCGGTATCGAGCTCGACGAAGCCGCGACCACGATCTGGATGCACGGTCAGAGCTTGAACGTCACGTCGATCCACGCAACGCACGCGACGGCTCGCGTCCCGGCAACGTGGGAACAGCGAACCTCCGACGGTGTGGTGCGCGTCGAGCTCCAAGAGGCATTGCCCGCGGGTAGAAGCACCCTCCAGATCGAGTACACGGCCGCTTTCGATACGCCGCTACGAGGCCTGTACCGCGTCGAGTCGGACGGACATGCCTATGCCTTTACTCAGTTCGAATCGATCAGCGCCCGGTTGGCTTTTCCATGCTTCGACGAGCCGCGCTTCAAGACGCCCTTCGACGTCACCCTCACCGTTCCGGCAGATCAACTCGCCGCCGCCAATACCCCTGTCGACCGCGCCACCAAGCTCCCCGAAGGGCTTCAGCGCATCAACTTCATGACGACCCCTCCACTCCCCACCTATCTGGTCGCGTGGGCGGTAGGGCCACTGGACGTCGTCGGTGGTCCGACGATTCCCGCGAGCGAAAGGCGCCCCTTCCCCGTTCCGCTCCGCGGTATCGCCGCCAAAGGCCAAGGAGCACACCTACGCTACGCGCTCGAACGCACCGGGAGGTTCATCGAGGTGCTCGAAGACTACTTCGACATTCCCTACCCCTATCGAAAGCTCGACCTGGTCGCGGTCCCCGACTTCGCTTCAGGCGCGATGGAGAACGTCGGGCTGATCACGTTTCGCGAGTGGCTGCTGTTGGTCGACGAGGAGCGAGCGACGGAAAACCAGCGGCGTGCGTTCGCCTACGTGCTGGCGCACGAGCTTGCCCATCAGTGGTTCGGGAACCTGGTGACGATGCCGTGGTGGGATGACATCTGGCTGAACGAAGCATTCGCTACTTGGATGGGCAACAAGGTAGTGCAGACCCTGCACCCCGAATACGGCTCGGACCTCAGCAGCCTCGCGGCCGCGCAGCGCGCGATGCGGCTCGACAGTCTCGCGAGTGCACGAAGCATCCGCCAGCCGGTCGAAAGCAGCCACGATATCAAGAACGCCTTCGACACCATTACCTACCAGAAAGGCGGTGCCGTCCTCGCCATGTTCGAGCGCTGGGTCGGTGCCGACACGTTCCGTGAAGGCATCCGCTTGTACCTCCGCCGGCACCAGGGCCGCACCGCAACGTCCGACGATCTGCTCGCTGCCCTCGACGAGGTCAGCAATCCCCACGTCACGCCGTCCTTCCTCACCTTCCTGACCCAGCCCGGCGTTCCTCTCGTATCGGGAGTTGCGCAGCAGTCCTGCGACGGTGGCATGCGCAAAGTGCAGCTCCAGCAAGAACGCTACTTTCCGTTTGGATCGACAGGGGACCCGAACCGGGTCTGGCAGATCCCACTTTGCGTCCGGCATAGCGCTGGGACCACCTGCAGCTCGTTGGCCGGCGCAGAGGGGCATATCGACCTCCCCGGATGCCCGAGCTGGTGGATGCCCAACGACGACGGCGCGGGCTACTTCCGCTTCTCGATGTCCACTGCAGATTGGACGAGTCTGAGGACACACGGATTCGCCGAGCTCTCCAACCGGGGGCGAATGGCGGTCGCTGACAGCGTGGAGGCGGCTTTCGATCGCGGCGCCATGGAGGTGGAGAGCCTGCTTCCTTGGTTTCAGAGGTTTGTCGCCAGTCCGTTGAGGCAGGTGGCCAGCGCGCCGATGGGCCCGCTTCGCTTCATGATCAACGACGCGGCGCCCCCGAATCAGCGAGGCCACGTCACGTCGTACGCAGGCCGGCTCTACCGCGAGCGCTACGAGAAGCTCGGGTGGCGGGCGCGACCAGGCGACTCGAGCGACACGAAGCTTCTCCGCGATGCTGTCCTCCGGTTCATGGTCATGGATGTCCGCGACAGGGAGGCCCGCATCCGCGCAGCGCGTCTCGGAAGGACTTACACCGGCTATCGAACCCAGGCGAAGCGGGACATCGTCGATCCGCAGCTCGCCGGGCTCGCACTTGCTACGGCGGTTCAAGAGGGGGGCGAAGGGCTCTTCGAACATCTCGTCGACCTCCTCGGTTCGAGCATGGACGCCACCGCACGCAGCCGGATTCTTTCGGCACTCGGACACGCGGAGGACCCCGCACTCTCGACGCGCGCACTCGACCTAACCCTCGACCCGCAACTTCGCGTCAACGAAATTTCGAAACTGCTGGGAACGCAGTTTCGCAACCCGCGAACCCGCGAACGAGCATGGGGGTGGCTCACGAAGCACTTTGATGAGCTCGCGGCGCGATTCGGCAGGTCCCAACTTGGTGGCACGCCCTGGTACACCGCGTCGTTCTGCACCGAGGAGGCGGCCGCAAAGGTGCAGCGTTTCTTCGAGCCCAGGGTGGCGGCATTGACGGGCGGACCGCGCAACCTAGCAGGAGCCGTCGAGACGATTTCCTTGTGCGCGGAAATGGCTAACCTGTACCGGCCGGGCGTCGAACGAGCCTTTACCTCGCACTAGCGAGCGACCTACGCTCCCCTGAACGTGGGGGCCCTCTTCTCGAGAAACGCCCTCATCCCCTCGCTCTGATCTTCCGTCGCGAAGGCCTCGCTGAACGCAGCCCGCTCCAACTGGTTGGCTTCTGGCAGTGGCAGATCTACGCCGTCCCGAATCAAGCGCTTCGCCGCGGCCACCGCCAACGGCCCCTTGCTTGCGATTTCCGCGGCCGTCTTCGCCGTCGCCGCAAGCAGCTCGTCGGACTCGAACACCGCATTCGCCAAGCCGATCCGAAGCGCCTCTTCCGCGTTGATGATCTTCCCGGTGTAGATGAGCTCGCGGGCAACCGCGGACCCAACCCGCCGCGGGAGGCGCTGGGTGCCGCCGAAGCCGGGAATGATGCCGAGGTTGACCTCGGGCTGGCCGAACTTGGCTTTGCCCGAGGCGTAGATGAAGTCGCACGCCAAGGCGAGCTCACATCCGCCGCCGAGCGCGAACCCGTTGACCGCGGCGATGACGGGACACCGCAGGTTCTCGATCGCGGCGAACACCGCGTGTCCGAGCGCAGCGAACTCGCGCCCCTCGGCCTCCGTCATGTTCTTCATCGCTGCGATGTCAGCGCCGGCGACGAAGGCCTTTCCGGTCCCCGTAATCACCGCCGCCCACACCTCGTCGTTCGTGGCAAGAGTTTCAATGGCAGCGCCCAAATCCGAGAGAACTTCCCCGCTCAGCGCGTTGAGCTTGTCGGGGCGGTTGATCGTCAATGTGCTGACGCGACCGTCTACCGTCACTTCCACAAACGAGGTCATGGCGTGCACTCTAGCCCAACCCGTCACCCTCGCCACGAGCCGCGCCGATTTGTAGGCTAGGTCACGTTTTGGTCGTGTGCCCTCGAACGACTAACGTGTGAGACGGGGATGACATCGATTTCAGCACCGGCTTGGGACACCGTGCCCGCTCCAGCTCTGCCCGTCGCAACGACGGAGCTGCGGGAGCTCGGCCGCGGGCGTTCCGGAGTAGTCTACGTCGGCCACGAAGCCAACGGCCGCCCCGTCGCTCGCAAGGTATTCGGCTCGGAAGGTTTGACCAAGCTGGTTCAGTGCGTGTTTCTCGGCGCGCCCAACCCGTACATGTGGAACGAAGATGCCATTCGATGCGCCCATCTTCGACGTGAGATCCTCGCCGAGCTCGTCGAGCGCTGGTTCGGAGACGAGCTGTACGTGGCACGCTCCCGCGGGTGGTCATGGAATGCGGACGCTCGTGCGTTCGAGCTTCGCGCGCAGTTGGTCGAAGGCCGCTCTCCTGGCCTTCGCCATCCCTTGCGCTCCGCGGAAGACGATCACGTGCAGACGCTCAGCACCGTGATCCTGCCCAAATTGCAACGTCTTCTAATCGAAGCCGGGTTCGATGGAATGGTTTGGCAGGCAGGCAAGGGAAACCCCGTCGCGCTGAACAACTTCCTGATCGAAGAAAGCGACGATAGTGACCGGCCGCGCTGGGCGTGGATCGATCTCGAGTCGGGGGTGCCAGCGCTTGCCGCTCTCAATCCGCTTGCTCTCTTCGGATTCTACCTCCCACGGTCCTTCCGATTTGGCCGCCCGCTATTCGATGATACGGACACACGCCGGCTATGCGACTACGTCGCGGCCGGTGACTGGCATCGCGAGCTGCTCGACAAAGTCGAGGAGCTCGGCTTCCGCCAAGAGCGGTGGAAAACACAACCGCGCGTTGCTCGAAGCATCGGCTACCGGCTTGCGCGCGGCGACATCAACGAGGAACAGGCTGCCTGGTATCGCGCCCACCCTCTTCGTTGGTACCTCAGCGAGACGACTGGAATGTTCAAGCGTCTGCCGGGTAGCGTCGTCCGGCGAACGCAACGAGCGCTCCGCCGCGTGGCTGCGTTCCCTTGGCGCGCCTTTCCCTCGTCGGTGGCACGTTTCCTCGTCTCCCAACGATACCGAGCCAGCGTGGCTCGCAACTACACAGAGCAACGGATCGATGCCTGGGTCGACCGCCGGCAAATGTCTCGACACGATGCGGACTTCCTCCGATCTCACCTCGACAAGGAAGACTCGGCCACGTTCGCAACTGATTTCGGCGTGCACCTCGCGATCAAGCCGTTCGTGAAAGGCTTCGAGTACTGGGTCTGCCCTCTCTTGTACGCGCTCGGCTTCCTAAGCGAGGGTAGGTGGGCGCTCCTCATGTTGACAACCGGTGCCGTGGCGCGGTCGCTCTACACGGGTGGTCGCATCGTCCAGAACTCCTTGCATGGCAAAGAACGCCCGTGGACCGCGTTGGCGGTGGGCACGTTGCCCGTCATCGGTAACTTCGCCTTCCCGATTCAGCTCCTGCGCTCGTCGCGAGAGGAAGAGGACGATCTCGCGCGCTTCCTGTTGTACGACGGTTTCGCCAGAGTCGGCGCCCGCGTTCCGATCTGGGGCGGAGAGGACACGCTCACGGAGCATCGGTTCAACCAGCTGGCGGACCGCATCGTGCGTCGCAAATAGGCGCCTAGGATGCGTCGCCCATCGCGCCGCGAACGAGGACCTCGGCGCTCGAGTAAGGATCAGCCCGTCCATCGACGACATCTTGCAGCTTCTCGCTGACCTGCTCCGCGAAGCGCGCGTCGACTTCGTCGATCAACGCTTGGTACAAAATCGCCCGAAACTCGGCGATTCGCCGTTGCTCCCGGATCCCCCGGCCCGCCTCGGTCGTCGTGAGGAACTCCCGATGCTTGGCGAAGGCGTCGACGAGCTCGGCCAACCCCTCCTGACGGTGAGCCACGGTCTTGAGGATCGGCGGCACCCACTCCCCAGCCTGGGCTTCTGGCCCTTTTAGAAGGGTCGACACCGCCGTGTGTCCTTGCGTCTTGCTCACGCCCTGTGGCGCGCGCCTAAGCGAGAGCATCTGCTGAAGGTCTTGCGCCGTGGCGTCCGCGCCGACGCGATCTGCCTTGTTCACCGCGAACACGTCGGCTACCTCGAGAATGCCAGCCTTGATCGCCTGGATGTCATCGCCTAGTCCCGGCGCCATCACCACGAGTGTCGTGTCGGCGAGCTGCGTTACTTCGAACTCGTCCTGCCCGACGCCCACGGTTTCGAGAAGTACCAGGTCGAACTTCGCGGCGCGCAAGACGTGCAGCACGTCGCCGGTGGACCGAGATAGCCCGCCGAGATGACCGCGTGTCGCGATCGAACGAATGAACACACCCTCATCAGTGAAGTGCTGCTGCATGCGTATGCGATCGCCGAGAATCGCACCGCCTGAGTATGGGCTTGTCGGGTCGATAGCAAGCACTGCGACGCGCTTGCGTTGCTCTCGGTAGAGCCGGATCAGCCCGTCGACCAAAGTGCTCTTGCCGGCGCCGGGTGTACCGGTTACGCCGATTACGTACGCATGCTCATCATGCGTAAAGATCTGCTTGAGCAGCTCGAACGCTCGGGGGTCTCGCTCGTCGATCAGCCGGCACGCTCGCGCCAGGGCTCGCATGTCCCCGGTTCGGATTCCCTGGACCAGCGTCGACAGGTTAGCCAAAAGCTTCTCCTCCAGTTGCGTACGGGCAGCCGCAACGGACGGCCCGCAAATTCGATGAGCTATTGGTGGGCGATGCTGGATTTGAACCAGCGACTTATTCCGTGTGAAGAAATCACTCTACCCCTGAGTTAATCGCCCGAAA
>CAZHPJ010000029.1:0-12600 GCA_964534585.1 uncultured Sandaracinaceae bacterium
CGTCTTCCTTCGAAAAGAGCGAACACCCGATACGGCCCTCGGTATTCGCAATGTTTGCGATGTTGACGACGATTTCGTTCACGGTCTCCGTATTCGCGTCCTGCGCAATAGCGGACGCCGTAACGGTCGAAAAGATGAGAAGCCCCAGCAGGGCTGGATGGTTTTTCATTGATCGCATGTCCTGCTTGAATACCAGATTTCAAACGCGATTCCGAGTTCTCGAGGAGCTGCCCCGGGAATTCCCGTGAACGGTGTGTCATCGGCGACTCCATGCAGCTCAGGCTAGCGCGCTAGTCCCTCATGCTGTGCTACAAGGCCAAGATGAAGTGGACTCGGGACGAGCACGGCATCCCGCAGATCGTCGCCGACGACATCAGCGAGCTCTACTGGGGCATGGGCTACTGCCACGCGATGGACCGCGGCATGCAAATGCTGATCATGCGGATACTCGGCCAAGGTCGGGCGGCGGAGCTGCTCGATGGCAGTGACGAGATGGTGGAGGTCGACCGGTTCTTTCGGCGCATGAACTGGAGTGGCGGGGTCGCCGCGGAAGAGAAGAAGCTCAGCGCCGACGGGCGTGCTGCTTGCGAAGCTTACTGCAACGGCGTGAACGCGCGCTTCGGGGAGTCGGTACCCTGGGAGCTCAAGCTCGTCAGGTTTCGACCCGACGCCTGGACGATCGGTGACAGCTTGCTGATCGCGCGGATGAGCGGCTTCCTCACTCTGGCTCAATCGCAAGGGGAAGTGGAACGGCTGTTCGTCGAAATGGTTCAGGCGGGCGTCAGCGATGCGCATCTCGAGGAGCTGTTTCCTGGTTGCACGAAAGGGCTCGACCGAACGATGGTGGCGCGGGTCAAGCTGGCTGAGCGCATCGTGCCCGAGGCCGTGAAATGGGCGATCGCGGCACCTCGCATGATGGCGTCGAACAACTGGTGCGTGTCGGGTTCGTTGACGGCGTCTGGCGCAGCGATGCTCGCGAACGATCCGCATCTCGAGACGAATCGGTTGCCAAACGTCTGGGCCGAGCAGAGCTTTCGCTGGCCCGATGGTCACGCGATGCTCATGACGATGCCCGGTTTGCCGGCGCCGCTCGTCGGGCGCAACGCACACCTCTCCTGGGGTGCGACGTATACATTCATGGACGCCGTCGATTCGTGGGTCGAGGACTGCCGGGATGGGCAGTTTCGCCGCGGGGAAGCGTGGGTGGACTTCGACCGCCGCGTCGAGACGATCAAGCGCAAGAAGGGCGAACCGGTCACCCAAACGTTCTGGGAGAACCAGCATGGCGTGCTCGATGGCAGCGCCACGGACGAGGGATACTTGCTCGCTACGCGCTGGTCGGGCGCAGACGGAGGCGCGCCATCGATCAACGCGCTTCACGCGATGTGGACGGCTCGGACCGTAGCCGAGGGGATGGCCACGTTCTCCGGCGTCGAATCATCGTTCAACTGGATCTTCGCCGACAGCGCCGGTGACATTGGTTACCAGATGTCGGGCTTGATGCCGCGGCGGGCCGACGATTGGTCCGGCTTTGCGCCCAGGCCTGGCTGGGACGAACGGTTCGATTGGCAGGGGTTCGTCACCCCCGAAGAGCTGCCGCGCGTGCACAACCCCGCGGACGGTATGATCGTGACGGCCAATCAAGATCTCAACCACCTCGGCGAGGCGAACCCCATCAATGCGCCGATGAGCGACCACCGCGCCCGACGCATCGCGCAATTGCTGGGGGAGCGCAACGACCACGATGTGAACTCCTTCCGCGCAATCCAAATGGACACGTACTCGCTTCAGGCCGCCGAGTTCCTCGAGGTCCTCACGCCGCTATTGGGAACAGGCCCCATCGCCGATGCCCTCCGTACCTGGGACTGCTGCTACGAGTTGCACTCCACCGGAGCAACGGCGTTCGAGACCTTCTACGCGGAGCTGCTCGTAGAGATGTTCGGGGCAGCCTGCGGCGCTCCGGTCATCGAGCACCTGCGCGACGCCACGGGCACGTTCATCGACTTCTTCCAAAACTTCGACCGCATCCTCCTCGCCGAATCGTCGCCTTGGC
The DNA here is from genome assembly GCA_964534585.1 of uncultured Sandaracinaceae bacterium. Taxonomy (GTDB): domain Bacteria; phylum Myxococcota_A; class Polyangia; order Polyangiales; family Houyiibacteriaceae; genus SG8-38. The sequence continues at coordinate 2,054 of CAZHPJ010000029.1, forward strand.
TCGGCGAACGAATGCGGGAAGAAGTCTGGAGCGCCGCGCTAGCGAAAGTCGCCAACCAGGTGCCCGAGCCCTGGGGCAAGCGAAACCACATCACGCTCACCAACATGTTCTTCGGGGGCAAGCTCCCCCGCTTCCTCGGCTTCGACCGCGGCCCGATCCCGTTGCGCGGTGGCCGCGCGACCCCGCACCAGGGGCAGATCTATCGTTCCGGCGGGCGGCTCACGTCGTTCGCCCCGTCGCTCCGTCTCGTCGCCGACATGAGCGAAGCCGTCCTGCATTCCGCCCTCTGCGGGGGGCCCTCGGACCGCCGCACATCGAAGTGGTACACGAGCGGCGTCGACGGATGGTTCGCCGGCACCCTCAAGGTCCGCAAGCCGCCGGCGTAGCTCATTCGCACGGGCCGGCGCGTCCTGCGGGCTAACTGCGCACCTCAGTCCTCGTATGACCTTCGATGAATCGGTGGCAAACCCGAGCGGCTGCGGCCTTCGTCGTCTGGGCTGCGCTCTTTGGGGCGCCACCCACGGTCGACGCGGGCGCTTGGACGCAGCCCAAGGGAGGCGGCTATCTGAAGACCTGGATTCGGTTTCAAGCCGCGATCGGTTTTCTCGACGGCTACCACGACGACAACGGCGACTTTCGATACACCGGAAACTACAGCGAGACCGGCATCCATTTCTACGGTGAGTACGGCGTGACGGACTGGCTAACCGTCATCGGCGCCTGGGCACCCTTTCAAGTTTACCGTTTGGGGCAACTCGGGGGCACGACCGTAACGCGGCCGACCGATCCGCTGCTAGGCGCGCGCTTCGCGCTGTTACGTAAGGATTTTCGGCTGTCGTTCGAAATGGACACACGCTTTCCCACCGTGACTAACCGCGCTTTTGCGCCTTTCTTCGAAATCGATCAGGAGACGCATGAAGTGGGCGAACAGCTTGGCTACTTGCGCGTCGGTTCCGGGGTGTTCGATGTCGAGCCGCGCTTGCAGTTCGGATGGGGCACCGAACGGGGTCACTTCGGGACGGAGTTCGGCTGGCGTTTCCGTACGGGAGGCTTTCAGGACGCCATGGTCTGGCTGATGGAGGGTGGGTACCGCTTCCACCCGAAGGTCTATGCGACCGTTCGGATCGTTCAGTTGCTGGCGCGTGGCCCCGTCGAGCCTTTGCCGAACACAGGAAGCCCGTCGGGAGTGACCAATGGCACGAGCTACTTCGCTTTCTCGTTCGAGGTCGATTACCTGCTCAACGATCGTGCACTGTCGGTAGGGATCGTGGCGGAAGGGGCCACCTTCTACGAGCGACAAGCAGGGGGTCCTGTTTTTAGCCTCTACCTTGCCAAGAAGTGGGACGGCTCGAAGTCACGCCAGTAGTGTTCGCTTGCGTCGACCGCGCTAGCGGGACACGACTCGCCCATGGCAACGCCTCAGTTCGACGGTACGGTGCTGATCACGGGCGCGAGCGGTTTCATCGGTTCGCGTTTGAGAGATGCCTTGCTTGCATCCGGAAGCGACGTGGTCGCGATTCGCCGCGCGGGCTCTCCTAAGCCGACTACAGGCCGTTCCGTCATAGCCGACTACGCGGACGTCGAAGGGCTCACCGCGATCGCCGCCAAAGAAAAGCCAGACTACTTGCTGCACGTCGCCGGCGTCACCAAGGGACGCACGTACGAGGACTTCCAGCGGGGCAACGTGATGCCGACCCGCAACCTGTTGAAAGCGCTTCAGGCGGGACACCCCGCGATCAAACGGTTCGTCCACGTGTCTTCCCTAGCGGCCTACGGGCCTTCGAAGCCCGATGCGCCGCTACGCGAAACCGATCCGGCGAAACCGATCGAGTTCTATGGCCAGAGCAAGCTAGAAGCCGAGCAAGTCGTCGCTGAGGAGTCGGGGGGCATCGCTTGGACCATCTTACGGCCTGCGGGCGTCTACGGACCCGGCGACGTCGACTACTTCAACCTGTTCCAGAGCGCGATGCGTGGGTGGAACGCTTACTTCGGCAACCGCAACCGGTTGATGTCGCTCGTGTACGTCGACGACTGTGTCCGCGCGATCATCGCGGGTGGCAAGCATCCCAACACCCTAGAAAAGGGCTACTTCATCGCCCAGCAAGAGCCGGTGACCTGGCAGCGTTTTCAAGACGAGATCGTCGACATCGTCCCGCGAAAAGTGCGCACCCTCGACCTGCCCGAGGGCTTGGTATCGATGGGCGCCTGGGCGGGAGAGCTAGCCATGCGCTTCGATGGGAAGCCCCGTCTGCTCAACCGCCAAAAAGCCAAGATGGGCGCCCAGGATGCCTGGACCTGTAGAGTCGACGCCGCGAAGACCGACTTTGGTTTTCAAACTCAAATAGGCCTCCACGAAGGCATCCAACGCGCCCACGACTGGTACACGGAGCACGGTTGGTACTAAGAATGACCTCCATGTCACAACCAGTCGTTCTCATCACCGGAGCATCGTCCGGCTTTGGCAGGGCATGCGCCGATCATCTCGCGCAGCTCGGCTACCATGTCTATGGCACCAGCCGGCGCGCTACCTTCCCGGAAGGCTCGCCTGAGCAGGGCTACCCGCGGATGATTCCCATGGATGTGTGCGATGACGAGTCGGTGCGCGCCGCAGTAGACTTCGTCTTGGCTGCCGAAGGGAAGCTCGACGTGCTCGTCAACAACGCCGGCTTTGGCATGGCCGGAGCGGTGGAAGACACCTCGCTACAAGAAGCCAAGGCGCTCTTCGAGACGAACTTCTTCGGTGTGCACCGAGTGTGCCGGGCGGTGCTGCCTACGCTGCGCGAGCAGGGCTCCGGGCTCATCGTGAACATGAGCTCGATGGGTGGGTTGATCGCGATTCCGTTCCAGGGTTTCTATTCGGCGTCCAAGTTTGCCACCGAGGCGCTCACCGAAGCGCTGCGCATGGAGCTCATGCCCTTCGGCATCCGAGTAACCATGCTCGAGCCCGGCGACTTCAAGACCGACTTCACCAGTAACCGGGTCTTCGCGAGCGAGTCGTCCACCAATCCGGCTTATCAGGCTTCTTGCGGGAGTGCGGTAGCGGTCATGGTGCACGACGAGGAGCATGGAGCCGCCCCCATCGAAGTGGCGCGCACGCTCGCGACCATCATCGAAAAACGCTCGCCGCGCGCGCGTTATTTAGTCGGGATGTTCGTACAACGGCTGGCAGTCTGGCTGCACCGTCTGCTGCCCAACCGTCTCTTTGAAAGAGGCATCATGGCCTACTACAAGATCCGACGGCGCTAGCTCAGGACCTGACGATCGGTTCTAGCGTCCATGGCATAGAGCACTCGTGTGACCGCCCCGTACAGTGCATAGCGCAAGGGCTCAGGAGGCCACGACCATGCTCTCCTGGCGAGCGCGCTCTCACATTCGTGGGCGCAGCCGAGGACGCGATCAGCAAGCATCGCGCCCATCAGAGTTGCCTGCGCGACGCCGTGCCCCGCATAGCCGAAACCGTAGTGAATGTTCTCGCGAATGGGACCGTTGAAGAGAATCGTGTCGTGAATGTTCTGTTGATCGTTGGCCGTGCCGATCATCGGTAAGAAGTCCAGCCCGAGTCCGATCCAGCCACCCCAAAAGCGCTGTACGGAAACCCCTTCGATCTGAGGAAATCTCTGCCTGAAGGCGCTCTCGATGGTCCCGAATGCTCCCGAATCGTAGCCATGGACGAGCTTGCTGCCGTACGCGTAACGAACGACTCTCGAACCGCCGATGATCGTGTTGCGCGCGCTGAGCCGGTAGCTCTCGAGCACTTCGTGGGAGGTGTAGATTCCCTCCCGGCCGTTCCAGTCGATCGCAGCGAGCTGGCTGGCGCTGAGTGGCTCGGTTTCGAAAAGGGAGACGCGCAGGGGCACGACCTTGCGCGGCATGAGCCCGATCGACCCGGAGTAGGCGTTCGTCGCAACGACCGCGGAATCTGCGCTGACCACACCGCCGTCGCACCGCACACGAACCGGCTTGCCTTTGTCGACCGATCGAACCGGTGAGTGCTCGTGAAGCCGAACCCCCACATCGATCGCAGCTTGGCGGAGCCCGGTCACGTATTGGCCTGGGTCCAGCACCCCACCCCGCTGTTCGAGCACCCCGCAGTGAAAGGCTAGGGGTAACCCGCGCTCGCGCATCTGCTCGCCGGACAGGAATCGAAGGTGACCCCCGAGAAGCGACGCCGCAGCAGCTGCCTCGAGGAGACGTTTCTCGTGCTTCGGATGAACGGCTGCGAGAATGTTGCCATTGGGTTCGTAGCTGCACTCGATGCCTAGGTGCTTGATGATGTGCTCGGTGTACTCGACCGCTCGGTCCGCGAATTGCACCAACGATTGCGCCCGCTCGTTCCCAAACATCCGCAACAACGTCGGCAGGTCTTTGCCGATCGTCGGGGTAAGATGGCCAGCGTTGCAACCGCTTGCCCCGGCGCCAGCGAAGTCTCGCTCGAGCACGAGGACGTCGACGCCTTGCTCACGGAGCGACAGCGCCGCTGAAAGACCCGTGTAGCCAGCGCCGATGACGACGACATCCGCACGCTGCTCTCCTTGGAGCGGAAGGCGGGGCTCAGCCGGCTCACGAATCCAGGGGCTGATCTCCTCGAAGGGAAATGTCATATCGTCCGCAAGCCACCATACAACATCGATTGGAACGAGCACGCTTGCCGGACTCGACTACATGCACAAGAGTGCCGCGTTGCCCATGCACACCGGCGTCGAAGACTTCGAATCGATGAACAAAGCACCCGCGGAGCTCCCGAGGTTCCTCAGACCTCTCTTTCTACTCGTGGACCTCGGCTTCATCGCCTACTGGGCCATCACGCTCGCCGGCGTCATTCCGGACGAATACCTCTTCAAGGATTACGACAACCCGATTCTCTCCGCCTGGAACTGGTCTTTCTTGCCCCTCGACCTCGCGATCAGTGCCACCGGCCTCTCGGCGTTGCGCCGCGCAAAGCTCGGACGAAGCTGGCGCAACCTCGCGCTCGTTTCCCTTACCCTCACGGCCTGCTCGGGCCTGATGGCGGTGTCCTTCTGGACCCTCCGCGCAGATTTCGACCCCGCCTGGTGGCTGCCCAATCTGTTCCTCTTGCTCTACCCCCTTGGGTTCCTGCCGGGGCTGATGCGCGATCAAGGGCCTCGAGGCTGATTGGCCCCGTCACAGCAGGTAAGATCGAGGGGTTGATAAATATATAGACCGGTCCATATATGAGCGCGCCATGGTTGGAGAAGGGCTGTCTCTGATGAAAAAGGGTGAGGAAACGAAAATGCGTATCGTCGCGGCCACTGCGGGGCTGCTCGATGAGCGTGGCTATCACGGGACCGGCATCAATCAGATCCTCGCGCGCGCAGGTGCGCCGCGGGGTTCGCTCTATTTTCATTTCCCTGGTGGCAAGGACGAGGTCGTGGTTGCAGCGATCGCGGCGGCGGCATTCGAAGTGCGCGCTCGCCTCGAGACCGCACTGCACGACGCTCAGGCCCCAGGTGCCGCGGTCGTCGGCCTCATCGGGTTGTTTCGATCGCTCTTGGTGGAAAGTGACTTTCGCAAGGGATGTCCCGTGTCCACCGTCGCGCTCGAGCTGTCGGGGACCGACTCCCCGGTCAGCGAGGCCTGCGCACGAGCGTACCGGGAGTGGCGGCAGCTCGTAGCCGATTTCCTCGGGAAGTCCTTGCCGAGTGAACGCGCCGATGAGCTTGCGGAAGTCCTTTTCAGCCTCGTCGAAGGCGCACTGCTCGTGGCGCGCACGATCCGCGATTTCGGGCCCCTCGACGCCGCCGAACGGCATGGCTCAGCCATCGTCGAACACGCCCTGGCACTACAGGAGAACAAGCATGAAACGCAACGCCGACTCTAAAACCGCAGCCGAGGCGTCGCGCTCGGCCGATGTGCTCGTCACCGGAGCAACGGGCCTGATCGGCCGCTGGCTGGTTCCCGAGCTCACGCGGCTCGGACACGTCGTCCTGATAGCGATCCGCAAGGCGAATGCTCGTTCCGAAGCCTATCGGCGTTGGGTTGCGGAGCATGGAGGAGAACCCGAACGCCTCGTGTTCCATGAGGTAGACCTCGACCGTGGTGACCTCGGCCTGCCGCCCGGGGCGGGCGAAGGCGTTCGCGACGTCTTTCATCTCGCAGGGCGTTACGAGTTCGGCATGAGCCGCGAAGAAGCCCACCGGATCAATGTCGACGGCAGTCTTCGCGTGTTGCGCTGGGCGGCGGAGCGGCCGGCACTGCGCCGCTACGTCCTGGTGAGCGGCTACCGCGTAGCGGCCCCGGAAGTGATCGCCGAAGCGGGACCAGGCCCGCTAGACGATACGAAGCGCGACGGATTGTATCGACGCCTCGGAGCCTACGAAGCCTCCAAGTTCGAGGAGCATCTCACCGTGCGGGACGAATCCAAGAGGCTCGGCGTACCGCTGTCTCTCGTAAATCCTGCGTCGGTCATCGGTGATTCGGAGACGGGCGAGACCACGCAGTTCATCGGCCTGACGAGCACTATTCGCGATCTGTTCAACGGTAAGATGCCCGCGATGGCCGGCGGCCCCGACATCTTCGTGCCGGTCGTCACGGTGGACTACCTAGCACGCTTCATGGCGCGGCTTCCCGAATACCCCGACGCTGCGGGTGGATCGTACTGGCTCCTCGACCAAAGGACTCCCAACCTTCCCGAGCTCGTACGATGGGTTGCAAACTACGCGGGCGTCAAGGCACCAACCCGTTCGCTTCCGGTTGGATTGATCGCCGCTTTGCCGCGCGCGCTCACCGGCGTCGAGCCTGAGACCCTCTCCTTCCTCTCGACGCTGCGTTACGACACGCAAAGTGCCGACGAGCTTGCGTCCCAAATGGGCCTCACGATGCCCGACGTGTTCAGTAGCCTCGAACGGTGGGTCGATTTCCTCGTCGCCTCGCGCTTCGGCGATCAGACCACGGACCCCACGGGTCGCTTCATCGCAACCGCAGGTGGCCGCACCTTCGTCGCCGGCGAACGGCAACGTCCCGACAACGTCTTGCTTCACGGCCTGCCCTTGGACTCCGAGAGCTGGCGCGATGTCGAAGCACAGTTGAGCGGCTCGTCGCTTCGGATTGACTTAGCGGGCCTCGGTCGAAGCTCGGCCAGCAGTGCAGCTGACCCGCTCACTTGGATGAATGACGTCTTTGCCGGCATCGAGCCACCTCCCGTGCTCGTGGGCCACTCGCTCGGATGCGAGCCGGCACTGCGGTTTGCCGTACAGCGCCCCGAAGCGATCAAAGCGTTAGTGCTCGTCTCGCCGTTCTTTCTGCAATCGCGTCCATCGTGGCCGATGACGTGCCCGGCAACGATGAGCATGGTCTTTCGCTTCTCGGACCCAGAGCGGCTTCCCGAACGGTTGCTTGGAGCGGGCGCGCCGATGAGCCCGGCGCTAGAGAGCGCAGCGTGGCACCTCAAGCGAGGAGGCGTCTCATGGCGCACCGCCGAGGCTCTTTCGAGGGCGGCTTCTCCGGCACTGCGCAACGAGCTACGCGAGCTACTCGCTCGAGTCCAGGTCCCGATACGGCTCATCGTTGGCGAGCACGACGCCCTGCTCCACGAAGTCCCCGACATGGACGTAGTGACCATTCCGGACGCCGGGCACTACTCGCAGCTCACCCACCCCGAAGCCGTGGCATCCGTCATCGAACGAGTCGTCTGATGAGCCAGGATGACGAATCCCTCGAACGGTACGTTCACCTTGCATTTCGTTCTAGAAGCTAGCCCGGCACGCGTCTATAGTTCGTGGATCCATGACCAGTAAGCGCCGGCGCAGCGACAGCGGCCCGGAGATCATCGAGCATGCGTTTCGACTCTGCCAGCAACTGCTGCGGATCGACACTACCAACCCGCCTGGAAACGAACGCGAAGCGGCCGAGCTCGTCGCGGAGGAGCTCAGCGGTGCAGGCTTGGAACCGGTGGTACTGGAAAGCGCTCCGCGGCGGACCAACGTCGTGACGCGTCTTCGAGGAACTGGCGAAAAGCCCCCTCTAGTGCTGGCCGCACATCTCGATGTGGTCGAGGCGGAGCCATCGGCCTGGGAGCACCCGCCGTTTTGCGGCGAGGTGCACGACGGGTGTCTTTGGGGGCGCGGCGCGATCGACATGAAGAACATGGTGGCGATGTCGGTCGCGATCATCACCCGGCTCGCACGCGAAGGCGTCAAGCCCAAGCGAGACCTGATCTTCGCGGCGGTGGCGGATGAGGAAGCCGGCTGTCGGCAGGGGTCTCTATGGCTTTCAGACAATCATGCCGACCTGATCCGTGCTGAGTTTGCGATTGGTGAGGGCGGCGGCTTCAACATCCAAGTAGCCGGCCGAACGTTCTTCACGGTTGAGGTGGCGGAGAAAGGCCTTTGTTGGTTGCGCGCGCGGGCGACCGGCGAGCCAGGGCACGGTTCCATGCCGCGTGAGGACTCGGCGGTCATTCAGCTCAGCGAGTCGATCGCGAGACTCGGCAAGGAAGGGCTGCCGCGGCATGCTTCGGCACCCGTGAAAGATTTCATCGGCGCGCTGGCATCGCATCTGCCCGCACCCCTTCGCCCGATCATCAAGCTCCTTGGGAGCCCGAGCATGGGTCCAGCGGTGCTCAATTTCCTGCCCGACCCCTCGATCAAGCGCGCCTTTCGCGCTCTACTCGGAAACACAGCCTCGCCCACGGTGCTTCGCGCCGGGAACAAGACCAACGTGATCCCGGGGTTTGCCGAGGCAGAAATCGACGGCCGCATCTTGCCAGGGCAGACGAGAGAGGATCTCATGCGGGAGCTCCAGGCGGTGCTCGGCCCAAACATCGAGCTCGAGGTCCTTCACTCGCTTCCGCCTGTGGTGATGGAGCCCAAAGAGTCGTCGCTCTACTCGACGATTCACGAAGTGATGGCCGAGCGCGCTCCTGATGCGCCGGTAGTTCCGTTCGTCTTGCAGGGCTTCACCGATGCCACCGCGTTCACTCGGCTCGGTGCGCGTTGGTACGGCTTTGCGCCGGTTCGATTGCCGCCAACGATGCGCTTCGCCGACATGTTTCACGGACACAACGAGCGGATCCCCATCGACGGCCTCGCCTGGGGCACGGAGACCCTCTGGGAGGTAGTGCGTCGCTGCATCGACGTCTAATTTTGGAGCATGCAATGTCGCTCGTGATGGACCACGTCATCATTCTCGTAGACGACCTAGAACGCGCCACGACTGATTTCAGGACGCTCGGATTTACGGTGACGCCGGGCGGCGAACATGGGGAGGGGCTGAGCCACAACGCCCTGATTCATTTCGCCGACGGGACTTTCTTCGAACTGTTCGCGTACAAGCGTGGATGGCGCAGCTCCGTCTTGCGCGGGCTCTATCGCGCTGGGGCCCTCGGCTTCCTGGCGCGCTCACGCCGGCGCGGCGCCTTGCTCCGTTTCATCGAGCTGTCGGACATGCCGGAGAGACTCGTGGATTTCTGTCTGCTGGCGGACTCACTGGAGACAGCCACCGATGCGACGGCGCAGGCGAACCTCCCTACTCCCGATCCCTTGTCTTCCAGCCGCATGCGGCCGGACGGTCAGGAGGTGAGTTGGGACATCATCAGCATTCTGACCCCCGGGATGCCCTTTCTTCGCTCGCCGTATGCGCCACCGATAGCGCCCGACCCGGATGCAACGCGTCACGACAATGGTGCGCGAGGTATCGCGCGCTTGCAGATCGAATCCTCCGATCCAGCCACGCTGACGCGGCTGTACGCGCAACTGCTCGGGACGGCGCCGCTCACAGGGACGCAGGAGCACGACGGGACGACGGTGTTCCATGTCGGATCCGCCGTGCTCGAGATCATCGAAAGCGAGCCTCCTGCTTCCGCTGCCCCTCAGACTCGACCGCCACCACGCGCCCTCCGCTCGCTCACTCTCGAGGCTCCCGCGGGCACAGCCGCGCGTACGCTCGACCGGAGGGACACGCATGGGGCCACCATCCATCTCATGCCTACAGACTCAGCGTGATCGCTGTCGTTCGATTCCCCAGCGATAGCCCGCAAATCGTATCGAATTTTCTTCCCGAATACCAACGGGGGCAGGTTTTGACGGCACATTCTGATATACCCGGCAATCGCAGGAATTCTTGCACGGAGGCTGCATGGGTCAGACAGGCATCGCGACACCGCTCAGCGATCGACGGCGTGACATTTTCTTCATCGTCGTCTTCTCGTTTTTTGCATTCTCATCGTTCTTCTCGGACGCGTGGCATGCGTTGGACCTCTTGCAGGGTGACGCCTTCTGGGCGCGCGCGAACCGCTGGTATGCAGAGATCGCAGCCGACACCTACTTCGCCGCGGACCATGAGTACCTGCGCGTGGGGACTGCCATCTCAGCCTTCCTCTATGGACCTTTCTACTTACTGTTGATCTACGCCTTCGTGAAAGGAAAGAACTGGATTCGCCCGATGGCCCTGGTCTACGTGGGCGCGATGCTTCATGGCATGATCGAGTACATCACTTGGGAGTACTGGCTCGGGCCCGCGCCGGGCGAAGCGCTGATCTTCTGGGCGTTCAACGGCCCATACGCAGTGGTGCCGATCTTGCTCGGCGTGCG
>CAZHPJ010000030.1:0-12469 GCA_964534585.1 uncultured Sandaracinaceae bacterium
GACTTCACCTTGACCGATCTCGAGGGGATCCGCGTCCTTTTGCGCGGAGGCTCGGTGGTCGACTGGCATCGGCTCAACTTCGCCGATGAACGCGAGGCCGAGGCCTTCGTACGCGCACAGGAAATCGACCCGGACGACGATGGCGATTTGGCCCGCGTGACGCAGGTCAAGGACGCGGCGATCGACTATCTCCGCCGTCACTTCGATTTTCCGGTTCCCAAGCCGGTGGCCAAGAAGGATCTAGTGGGCCTCCTGATGCTTGCGTCCTCGAAAGGCCATCGGCAGATCTGTGCCTGCGCGATCTTGAAGGTGATGCACATCGTCCACCACCTCGAAGCGCGCGAGCTCCTATTCTTGCTGCCGACCGCGGACGAGGAAGTCTTCCAATGGGTGGAGCACAAGGTCTACCGAGTCATGGCTGCAGCCCTGGCCAACGATTTTCCGATCCTCGAGTTCATCGGCGGACGAAAGAACCGCGATTCGCTCTACACCAAGCTCTTGTCGAAGTCCGACGTCAGCGCGACGCAGATCTACGACAAAGTGCGCTTTCGGATCGTGACCCGCAGCTCGCGCGACATCTTTCCCGTTCTGAACTATGTCCAGCGAAGCATCGTTCCGTTCAACTTCGTCATTCCGGGTCAGTCGACGAATACGCTCGCTCGATTCCATCACTACTGCCGCGCGGAGCCAGATCTCGCGAAGTTGGTCCCCAAGTTGCAGCTCCCCCTCGATCTCGAGGATGGGCTTACGGCGATCGACAATCGCTTCACGGCGCCGAGCTACCGCATCGTGCACTTTGTCGCTGACGTGCCGGTCCGTGTCCCAGACGAGGTGCTGGCGGCCGCGCCAGCCGCGACGGCGGGGCTCGGTCACACCATCTTCGTGCAGACGGAGTTTCAGGTGCTCGACCGGGCGACCGACGAGAGCAACGAGGAGGGAGATGCCAGTCACCAGGCGTACAAAGAGCGTCAGAAGCTGGCCGTGATGCATCGGCTCAAGGTCGGCCGCTTCCCGAAGTCCTGACCAGACAAAAAGAAAAGGCCGACGCCCTAGGGCGCCGACCTTTGCTTGTCTTATCCGGTTATCGGACTAATTCAGAGCAGGCACTGTGCCGCCGACGATCAGGGTCATCGAAAGGGCGTTGCAGGCCGCTGAGGTGTCGCCCGAGAGGTCTTCGTTGATGTCGAGAACCTGACCAACGACCGCGCTACCGCCTTCGATGAGCGCGTCAGCGATGGCGCCGGCCGTCGCTTCGTCAACCGTCGCACCGAGGGTGCCGTTCGAGAGGCCATCCGCGGACAGGGTCACGCGGACCACCGCGTTGCCCATCGAGCCTGGAATGCCGGCGACGTTGAGCGGAATGGTCCCGATCGTGCCGCTGAGGCAGCCCGTGGCGCTGAGGTTCAAGATGACGGAGTCGGTCACCACGCCGTTGTCGAGAATGTCGACATTCGCGCAGCCCTCTGTGTCATTCGCGTCAATCGCGAAGCTGATTGCGATATCGCCCGCGCAAATCCCGTCGTGGAACGCCTGGTTCACGCCACCGAGGTTGCCACCGACGCCCGCGAGGACGGGTGCCAGACCGGCAAGGGCGTTGTCGATGCCATCGACGCCTTCGCCCGGAGCGAGGCCGCCGGGCACGCAGCTATTGAGGCCGCAGCTGTCGAGGTCGTAGCCGACGTTGCAGTCGCCGTTGATCACGAGCTCCGAGATGTCCACGGTGACCGTGGTACCGATCGCGGTGCAGGTCGCCGGATTCGTGAGGCTCTCGGTACCGTCGCACGCGTCCGCGGAGGGAATCACCGGAAGGGTGCAGGTCTCGACGGTCGGCTCGATGTCGCCGTTCGCGCATAGTGTGCCGCCCTGCAAGTCAGCGCACAGCGGGTCGATGACGCTGATACCGCCTGAGCCGCCTTGGCCGCCTGCGCCGCCTGAGCCGGCTGAGCCACCTGAGCCGCCTGAGCCGTCATCGTCGCTGCAGCCAAAGGCCGCGAGTGCACCGCCGAGCAGTGCGATTAAAGCTAGTTTGCTGATCTTCATACGTTCTTCTCCTTGAGGTCCGGGATATTCCGGCACCACGTCACCCCTTTTGAGTGCGCGTGTGTACCACGACTTTCCCCGGATCTCCAACCAAGTGAAACAAAGCAAAGGAACAGGCTATCAGGTAGCAGCGCACGCTGTCAGCCCCTAGATCGGCCGCCGTCGGGGAGCCGCCTTGGGCCTGGTTCCTATCTCTTTGTTTTCACAGTGGTTTCGCGATTTGCCTGGTTGCCCGAAGCATCGAACGCGCGCACCGCAATGATGTGGGCATCGCCAGACAAATCGCCCAGCGGGACGTCGAAACCCTCGCTCGCGCTGTCTAGCAGCGAGTCCGTGGGGAATACGTCGCGCCACGCGCTGGCGTCGATCGACATCTGAATGCGGGCGATCGGCCCCATCTCGTCCACGACGCGCCCCTGCACGCGCCCCTTACGCACCTTGAGTTGCTCGATGATGGGTGGGTGGTTGTCGACGCGAATCGGCTCCGATGTCGCGTTCGATCGCAGGGTGCGCTTGTCCGGGTTGGATTGCTCGTCCGAAGCTTCGACGCGTACGAGGTAATACCCGTCCGGGATACTGCCTGTGTCCCAGCTGTACTTCACCTCGCTCAGAACCACGTCTTCGCCAAACATGTCACGCCACGTGGGTTGGCCTTCTTCGCGATAGCCGATGCGGTAGCGCAACGGATCGTGATCGGCGTTCTCGACCTTCCAGGTCAGGTTGAGCATGGTGGTCGGGGGCGGCGGCTGTCGGGGCGTTTCGCCGCGTTTGAACGGTGGCCGGCTGCCTTGCACGTCGGAGACACGCGCACGCTGATTTTGTGGCAGATAGAAGAGCTCGACGGCGCGAAGCACGGCGGAATCGTTTTTCGGGAACTTCGCACGTACCTGGATGAACCGTCCGGCGGGGCTTGCGATGGTTCGAGGCTGCTTGAGATCCTTCGACCACGCGCTCCAGGTCTCGCCCGGCTCCTCGGTATTGCCCGAGCGTGTTTGGAAAATGAAACGCCCTTGACCTCGCCATGTGAGCCGGCCCCACTTCGATGCGAAGCTCGCGTCGAGGGCCTTACTCGTCCAGCTCGCGTCGCGCCGCGTTCCCGATTGAAGTCGGTAGATGGCCGCTCCGTCCCCTGTGACGAACGAGGGGTTCTTGGCGCGAAGGTCGAGATCGAGGACCTGCCGTTCTTCGACGTCGACCCAGATCGAATAGCTCGCGTCGGGCTCGACTCGAAAGATGCGGCCTTCGTGACCGCCGCCTGCGTAGATCGCGCCGTCACTACCCCACTGAACCGCAGTGAAATGCGTGTCTTTGCGGCGCATCAGCATCTCGGCGCGGCCGTCGCTGTCGACTCGCCACAGCTCCCCGCTCCCAGGGCGGGGGCGGGTGGCCGGGCGGCGCGCTGGGGTGGCGGCGGGCCGGGCCTTTGCCTTGAACTGGCTCCCTGGGGCAGTCTTGAACTTGTTTGCGGCAACGGCGAGCCTTCCGTCGTAATAGTCGATCGCGGTGACTTCGTTGCCCGGGAAGTCGTGCACGACCTCTGCGTGATTGTCCGGCCGGATCCGCAGAACCAAGGCGCTGTCGCTGGTGCCGGCGTAGATTGTGCCTTTGCCGTCGCCAGCGAGCGTCATGATGTGTGAAGCCTCTGCTTTGTAGAGCTCTTTGGCGCGACCGATCGGGTCGATCGCGAACAGTTTACCCTCCGGCCCGGTCCCTGCGATCAGCCGCCCGCGTTTCTTGTCGTAGCGAAGCGCCCAAATGTGCTTTGCGCCCTTCGGTATCGAGAAACGTTTTATCTTTGCGGACTTGGTATCGATTCGATAGATGCGGCCATTGGGCAAGGTGCCGGCGTAGAGCGCTCCGTCGCCGCCGAAAGCGAGCGACGAGACGAGCAGCTCGCCGGTGTTCGCAAAAGGCTTCGCCTTCTTTCCATCGGATCGATAGACGACGCCATTGGTGCCTGTCCCAATGAACGTCATGCCCCCGCGTTGAGCCACGCTGTAGGCGAGGGGAACGTTCGCGAGCTCGATCCGCTCCGTGGCGACTCCAGGTCGCACCGAGCCGTCCGAGTGCACTGCGGCGCCCTCGACTTCGCCTTCGAAGAACGCGTCGGCGCTGTCGAGCACGAAGCTCCGGGTGGTCACCGCGGCAACGCTGGCGCTCGTTGCGAGCACCAGGCCTGCTAGCGCGATTTGGAGGGTCGTCTTTGAGATTTTCATCGTTTTGTTACTCACCGAGAAGCTGGTCGCGTGCGACCTCGCGGACGCGAAGTGCGAGGTTGGCACCGCCAACCACGACTTGCTGCAGTTTGATCTCTGTGCGGGATTGCGTGACAAACGGCCGGCTGTCCCCCGTGGTGCTGACGAGCTGCAACGAGTTCAGCGCGGAGGGAGGAAGCGAATCGACCACGTGCCCCTCGAAACGAAGTCCGCGCGTGGGCATTTGGAGGGCGACCACCAAGGAGGTGGCCGGGTAGCGCCGCTGGGTCCGTTCGATCAGGTCGCCGAGCGAGCCGGCTCGCGGCTGCTCGATCGACACTTGGTTGCCCGCGAGCACCGCCACCCGGACGGTCCGGCCGGCCGCGGCTTTGGGAATATGGACCTTCACTGCACGGATGGTGTCTGGCTGGTCCACGCGGCGTAGCCGGACGTAGATCGTGACCTCCTCGCCTGGATCGACTTCGTCGTAGGCCACTGAGGCGTCGGAGATCTGCAATACGTCGCGGCTGAATTCGAGATCGAGCTCCAGGTCGATCGAAGTCGGACGGGAGCTTTCGAACGGGTTGGCAAAGGCGGCCTCCATCAGCCCGAACATCCGCAGTTGCGAAAACACGGACGGGCTGGCGGCGCCCATGGGGGAGAAGCCCTGCTCGTCGAGCGAGACGACGCCGTGCCCTTCGATCCCCACTTTGCTTCTGGCCCGAAAGATGACATCGGTGACCTCACCAGCCGTGGATTTGACCGCGTTCATGATCATGGCGAACACGATCGACGGCGTCAGGACGCGGTGGCTCGCCACATCGACGTGCCATTCTGTCTTCGTAGCACCCTCGACGCCGTTCACCTTCACCCGGACCGGAATGCGCGCCGGCTCGAGGTCGGGGTCGATGACGATGGCCGCCTGCCGGTCCTGCACCAACGCGCCGAGCGGTCGGAGCGACTCGGCGATCTTGAAGGAGCGGACCTCACTCACCAAGACGTGGAGCACGCGCGCCGTGGCGGTCGGAAGCCCGGTGGCGCCCGCGTTCATCATGGGGTGACCGAACGCGAGGGTTCGGCCTCCGCTGGCCACGTAGGTGACCGTACCAACGCCGGTCATGGAGATGTCCCCGCGAGCGAGCTCGACGGCCACGGCCCCGCCCGGCTCGAAGTGCTTTGGGCCGCCCTTCGAGCTTCCACCTGTGCTTGACTGCGTGGCGACAAACCCGAGCGGCTCCAGCTCCTTGGCGAGCATGTGGGCGACGGAGTCGTGCAGGCCGCCGAGCATGATCGGGGTGATGGCGCGATGGAGGCCGACGGGCGCCCGTGCGTGGGCCTTTTGCTTCTGGAGCGCGCGAATCGTGGAGAGCGCGCTCACTTCGTGCTCCCCGCGAAATGGCGGCAAGCCTGCCAATCGTTCCTTGGAGAGCGGCCGCCGCGTCGACTCGGCGTGCGGTCGGCTCGGTAGAGGCTTGGCCCCGGGGAACATATCTAGGCGCACCGGACGTTTGAGCTCCGCGAGCATATTGGCGATTGGCGTTACCCCGACCACCGGGTCGGTGCCGGAGCTCCAGCCATACGCGTAGGCCCCCGCCAAGCGGCCATCCAGATAAATAGGACTCCCGCTCATGCCAGCCACGCCCCGCGCCCGATCGAGGAGCGGATGCGGTGTCCGTATCAGGATCAGGTCCTGATTGGGCCGGAAGTTGTGGAGGACGTCGATGACTTCGACATCAAACCGCTCGGGCTCCGTGCCCCGAAAGACGGAGAGACCGTGGCCCTTCATGCCCGGGCGGATTTCGTCGACGTGGATAAATTCCGGCGTCGATTGGGCGATCGCAGCGCCCAAGAGCGATACGCTCAGCACGAAACACAACCCGGACAGCAGTCGCTTCACACCCACGAAGCCTAGCAGGGCTACTCCGCGGGGGCCGGTGTAAGTTGCAGTGACTCGATCAGAGCGCGCAGCGCTTCGAAGCGAAATGGCTTAGCCAGGTAGGCGCTCACATCGGTCGAACGCTCTTTGGCAATGGGTCCCGGAGGCTCCTCAGCCATAAGAATGACTAAAACGTCGGGGTTCCGTGCGCGGAGCTGACGGGCGACCTCTTCGCCGCTCGTGCCGGGCAAGCTCGACGCCACTAGGGCGAGATCCGCGTCCCATTGCTCGATCACGGTGAGGGCGCCCTCGCCGGAGCTGGTGCCGACGACGCGGTTGCCATCGACCGACAGCATGCGCGCGAGGCTCCACTGAAGGTCCGGATCGCTCTCCACCAGCAGCACGCTGCGGCCTCGCGGACGACTCTCCGCGATCGTCCTCGCCGCGTTCTCCAGCTTTCTTGCTCTTGCCTCGGGTGCCATCGTCGCTGCCTGGTCGGTTTTCTGCGGAGACAACAGACCAACGCTTCACGTCCGTCAGTTGTTCCGCCCTCCCCGCCCGAGCACCATCATAGAGAGGTCGGGCCTTCGGCGCAAACCACCCCTTCGCTTGTGCGAAAATCGCTCGATTCCGATGTAAAACCGCGGACTAAGCGGTTGCCCGCGGCTCGCTTTGGGCGCTGTTTCCGCGCGACCGACCGGGCCGCACCGAGTCCGGCCCGTGGAAGGTCTGGCCGCTCCGGGCGATCTCTTCGAGCACCGGCGCCGGCGAGAACCGGGGTCCGAGCTGCTTTTCGAGCTCGCGCAGGCGTCCGAGGACCTCTTTGGCGCCGATCTGGTCGACGAAGCGGAACGGGCCCCCGCGGAATGGCGGGAAGCCAAGCCCGAAAATCGCGCCGACGTTACCGTCGCGGGCGCTCCGAAGGATGCCCTCGCCGAAGCAGCGGCACGCCTCGTTGACCAATTGAAGGGAGCAGCGCCACGCGATGTCTTCGCTCGTGATGCTCTTGTTGTTCGGCGTGACGCCGAGGATCTCGTAGACCGACTCGTCGACGCCTTTCTTCTTTTTGTCGCCGTAGAGATAGAAGCCGCGGCCGTTCTTTCGACCGTAACGTTCGTCGTCGATGAGATTTTGCATCCCGTCCGGCGGGCTCATGCGCTCGCCGAACGCATCGAGCATGATCTTGCCGACCTTGGCGCCGACGTCGATACCGACCTCGTCGGTCAGCTTGATCGGGCCGACCGGGAAGCCCCAGTCGAGCATAGCCGTGTCGATCTTTTCGATGGGCACGCCCTCGGCGACGAGGTGTGCGGCTTCATTCATCATCGGCGCGAGAACGCGGCTCGTGTAGAAGCCGACGCCGTCTTTCACGACGATGACTTGCTTACCCTGCTTTTTCCCGAGCTCGACGCAGGTTGCAGTGACCCAGTCGGCCGTCCGATCGGTGACGATGACCTCGAGCAACGGCATTTTGTGGACCGGGGAGAAGTAGTGCATCCCGATCACGGTTTCGGGGTGCTTGCTGGCCTCCGCGATCTTCGTGATCGGTAGCGACGATGTATTGGACGCGAAAATCACGTCGTTGCGGCCTGCCTCCTCCACGTCGCGGACCATTTGTCCTTTGAGCGTGAGGTCCTCGAAAACCGCCTCGATCACCACGTCGGCGTTCTGGAGGCCTTCGTACGTCGTCGTTCCCGTGATTTGCAGCATGAGGTGGTTGGCTTGCTGCTCGGTGAGCCGCTTGCGCTTCACGCGGCCATCGATGATGCCGCGGACGTAGCGGAGGCCGGCCATCACGCCGTCGGCGTCTCGGTCTTTGAGACGCACGGGGATCTTAGCGACGGAAGCGGTGACGTACGCGATGCCTGCTCCCATCAAGCCGGCTCCAAGCATGCCGACCTTCTTGACCTCACGGGGCTTCACGTTCGGATCGTCGATGCCCGTGTCCTTCTTCAGCTCGGTCGTCGCGAAAAAAATGCTCATGAGGTTCGCGGCTTCCGCCGTGGTGAGCAGCTGGCCGAAACCACGCGCCTCGGCTTCGAGGCCCGCTTCGAAGCCGCCCTCGAGGCCAGCTTTCACGACGTCGATGATGAGATCCTGGGCCGGGTAGTTGCCGCGGGTCTGCTTGTGTAGCTGCTTGCGCGCCTGGTCGAAGAGGATCTTCCGGCCGACCGGGTTCTTTGCGAGCGCAAACTCCGTGACTGCGTCCTTGTCGCGCAGCTGCTCGATGAAGCTGTCGCGCTTGGGCACGTAGTCGACGCGTGACAGAGCAAGCTCCGCTGCGGTCTCGAGGAGGATCGAGGGGGGCACCACGTCATCGACCAAACCGAGCTTGAGCGCCTTCTTCGCGTCGACCTGCTTGCCGGTCAGCATCATATCGAGCGCCGCCTGCACGCCGATGAGCCGTGGGAGCCGCTGCGTGCCACCGGCGCCAGGGAGCAGGCCAAGCTGCGACTCGGGGAGTCCGAGCTTGGTCTTCTTGCTGTCGCTCGCTACCCGGGCGTGACAGGCGAGGGCGACCTCGAGACCGCCGCCGAGCGCAACGCCATGGATCGCCGCGACGACGGGCTTCGGGAAGCACTCGATGCGGTTCATCGCCTTGTGGCCTTCGCGCGAGATGCGCGCGCCTTCCTCGGCAGTGCTCACGCTTTCGAGCATCGTGACGTCGGCGCCCGCGATGAAGCTATCCTTCTTGCCCGACGTGAAGACGACCGCCTTGATTTCGGGATCGGCCTCGACCGAGCTGAACACCTCCGTGAAGGTATCGACGAAGTCGGCCTTCAGCGTGTTCATGGGCTCGCCCGGGATGTCCATGCAAACGATGGCTACGCCGTCGTCGCGCTTCTCGATGGTGAGTCCTTCGTTCGCCATCACTCTGCCTCCAACACTATGGCGGCGCCCATGCCGCCCGCCGCGCAGGCAGTGCACAGGGCCAGGTTACCGCCCCGCCGCTTTAGCTCGCGGAGGGTCTGCGTGATCTGACGCGCTCCGGTGGCCGCAAACGGGTGTCCGATCGAAAGCGAGCCGCCAGTCACGTTGAACTTGTCCCAATCGATGTCGCCGATCTTCTCGGAGCGGCCGAGGTGCTTCTGCGCCCAGTTGGCAGACTCGAACGCTTGCGTATTCGACAGAACCTGCGCGGCAAACGCCTCATGCATGTCGATGAGGTCGAGGTCGGAGACCTTCACCCCTGCGCGATCCAGGGCCAGCGGCGATGCGTACGATGGGCCCATGAGTAGCTGGCCCGCCGGGTCGAGAGCGGCGAACGCATAGCTGCGGATGAAACCGAGCACGTCGAAGCCGTGCGCCTTGGCCTTGTCCTCGCGCATGAGGAGCAGCGCGCTGGCGCCATCGGTGAGCGGTGAGCTGTTGCCCGCGGTGACCGTGCCGTGCTTGCGGTCGAAGGCCGGCTTCAGCTTCGCGTACTTCTCGATGGCGCTGTCCTTGCGAATGAGGTTGTCTTCGCGGATCGCATCGTTGAAGCGATTCGGCACGAAGACCTCCATCACCTCGTCATCGAGCTCGCCTTCGGCCCACGCCTTGGCAGCAAGCGAATGGCTTCGATGCGCGAACTCGTCTTGTGCCTCGCGGCTGATGTGATTCTCCTTGGCCATCTTCTCGGCGCTGTCGCCCATGGAAAGGCCGGTCGAGAACTCTTTGATGGCAGGGGGCACGGGGGCGAGATCCCGCGGGCGAAGACCCGCAAAGGCCTGCATGCGCTCACCAATGCTTCGCGCCTTCGTCGCCGCCACGAGGGCTTCGGCGAGACGCTTCGACACTGTGATCGGCACGTTGCTGGAGCTGTCCGCACCACCGGCGAGACCGGTGTCGATCGTACCGGCCATGATCGCCTCGGCCACGTTCACCGTGGACTGGTAGCTCGTCGCGCAGGCTCGCGAGACGCTGTAGGCCTCGATGCTTTTCGGCATGCCGGTCGCCAACACGATCTCGCGAGCGATGTTGGGCGCTTCGACCGAGGGGACCACTTGTCCGTAGACCACCTGTTGGATTTCCTCGGGACCGAGGTCGACCCGCTGCATCAGCTCGGTGACCACGATGTTGGCGAGATCGAGAGCGCTGACCTCGCGATATGCTGACCATTGTTTCGCGAAGGGCGTCCGCAATCCGGCTACGATCGCCACGCGCTTTCCATTAGATTCCATGCGACGAGCTCCTGAAAATGAATCCTTATTCAGTGGCACGCGGCAGCCTGAAACCCGGCCTCGGTGATGTCAAGGGAGCACAAGGTCGTTGACCAATAAGCACTCGCCCCTAAACTCAGCCGGTGCGCCGCCTGCCCCTGTTGCAAAGTCGGTCCGCAGTCTACGAAGACTGGCCTGCGCGACCCGATGATTTCAACGAGATCCCGCTTCTGCGAGATTCGCGCGGGCGCTGCTACACGTATCTGCGCCTCGGCGTGACCGACCGCTGCGATCTTGCATGCGTGTACTGCATGCCGCCGAGCGGTGAGGACGAGCACGTGCTCCGGCGTGACTTGCTTACCTTCGAAGAAGCGGCACGCCTGGTGTCGGTGTTTGCGTTGGCGGGCATCCGGCGAGTGCGGTTCACGGGTGGTGAGCCGTTGGTGCGCAAAGACATCGTGCGCCTGGTCGAGCTCGTGCATCGGCGCACCGAGGTCGAGCAATTGGTGATGACCACGAACGCGACTCGCCTCTCCGAGCTTGCGCGGCCGCTGCGCGACGCAGGGCTCAACGGCGTCAACGTGTCGATCGATACGCTCAACGCGGCCCGGTTCTCCGAGATCACGCGCGGTGGCGATTTGGGCCGCGTCTTGGCCGGGATTCACGCGGCTCTCGACGTGGGTCTCGAGGTGAAGCTCAACACGGTGCCGCTTCGAGGCCGCAATGACGACGAGCTGCAGCGCATCGTCGATTTCGCTTGGTCGCTCGAAGTGACTCCCCGATTCATCGAGCTGATGCCGCTCGGGGAGGGCGCGAAGCTCCCGCAGAGCATGCGAATGAATGCCGCTGACGTTCTCGAGGTTCTCGGGGACAGCGTGTGCCGCGAGGCACCCACCGGCGTCGAAGGACAGGGGCCGGCGCGGTATATGGCGGCCAGTGATGGTTCCGGCCATCGGCTGGGCTTCATCATGCCGATGAGCGACGAATTCTGTGATACCTGTAATCGGGTGCGGGTGACGGCGCGGGGCGACGTCCGCGCGTGCTTGGCATCGCGTCGGGCGATCAGCCTGCGCAACATCATGCGTGCGGGTGGCACCGACCTCGATCTCGCCTGGGCGATGGCATGGTCACTTTCGGGCAAAGACCGCGGCCATCGTTTCTTGGAGCCCGAAGAGGACGAGCACGAGCGCGTCGGGATGAGTCTCATCGGCGGATAGGCTACAGGGGCGTGGTGTTCATCAGGATCATGGTGGCCTGCCTGTTGATGGCGGCCTGTTCGAGCGAGCCAGCAAACCTTCGGGTGTGGACTCCCGAGGACCACGTTCACGCACCGGAGGCGCAAATCGATCCCAATCGAGTGCCACAACTAGACCGTCCGGATCTAACGGTCGGCGAGCTGCTGTGGCAGCGAAATTGCGCGCGTTGTCACGGCACGGACGGGCAGGGCGGACGCGAAGCCAAGGTGAGCTTCGACAACAGTGGGTGGCAGGATGGGATCAGCGACGCGACTATCGCGAGCACGATCGCGCGGGGGAATCCTCCGACGATGCCGGCTTTTGCGGAGCTGCTCACATCAGAGCAGATCGGGGAGCTGGTGAAGCACGTGCGAACCCTGAACCCGCGAAGCGAGTAGCCGAAGGCGCCCGCGGCCCGAGATCTGCGTTAGACGCTTTCCGTCAAGAACTGCGCGATTAAATCCGCGACCGAGTACACGCGTAGGAAGTCCCCATCTGCCAGCGCTTGGACGTGAGGTCGCGTGTTCGTACACGCGATTCCCGCCAGTGCTCCGCTGTCCCGAATCTTTCCGACCGATTCCTGTGCGAATACGCCGTGGGTGCACACCGCGTAGACCTCGCTTGCTCCTGCCTCTCGGTAGGAGTGCGCTGCCGAAATCAGCGAGCCGCCGGTGCGGATCATGTCGTCGTAGATGACGACGGGGCGGTCTTCGACGTCGGCAGCCAGGGCGGTGATCTCGGTTTGGGTGTCGGACAGGCGACGCTTGAAGACGAAGGCCGCGTCGACCAGAAGATCGTTGGCCAGGCGCTCGACCCACTTGGCTCTGCCCGCGTCGGTCGCGCCGAGGACGAAGTCCTCTCCACCGAAGTCGCGAATGGCTTGCAGCACGACCGAACGGGCTTGCAGGTGGACCGGGCGAATGTCGCCGGAGAAATACTGAGGGATGCCTTCGGAGTGCAAGTCGATTAGGACCACGCGGT
>CAZHPJ010000031.1:0-8195 GCA_964534585.1 uncultured Sandaracinaceae bacterium
GGCCACGTGAGCCGCGTGCACCTCAACCGCCTGCTTTCGATTGCACTCGATCCGAGCAACCCGATCGAGGTTCGCGATTACGCCTTCGATCGCGTCGGAGACATCCGAAGCCGCAGCGCGATCCCCCGGCTTTGGCCGCTCGTGGAGCGTGTGGGATGCAGCGCGGCGTCTTGCTCTGCAGGGGACAAGCTTGCCAAGCGCTTGCGCTGGCGGGCGGGCGAGCTCGTGCTGTCCATGGGGGGACCGTCGACGATCGAGCCGTTTTCGCAACGATTGCCAGTGGCTGCGGGGGTTGAGTACGAGCCTGAGGAGCTGGAGGGCTACGCCACGCGGATGAGCCAAATGACACCTCCGCCTACATCCACCGTCATGACGCTGCTCGATTCGCAACAGTGGTGGAATCGTGTGGTCGCATTGCGCTATCTTGAACGCAGGGGCGGGGAAGCAGATGTTCCCGCGATGAAGCGATTGATGTCGGACGAGGGCGCAGTTTCGGGAGAAGGTTGGTCGGAGCTGAACCCACCGGTGAAAAAGGTGGGCCAGGTTGCTGACGCGGCCATCAAGGCGCTGCGGACGCGCGAGCAGGGTGACAAAAAGTGAGTACTCGAAGCGATGGGTGATCAGGGCGACAGAAAAACGGTGCGTGCCTTTCAGTGCCGCGACTATCTCTTCGACATCTTCGATCGCATGAGCGCCGAGCACCAGTGCTCGGTCGACTATCTGATCAATGAGGCGATGCGAGAGTACGCACGCTCTTGCGAGCAGCCTGTGGCCGCCGTCGATGCCCGAGAGCTCGTCGGTTCCGCCGTAGCGGGCGCTGCGCCGATCGGCGCTCCACCCGTCGAACCTCGGCCAGCTCCTATGTTGACGCCGGTGCCATCACGCCGCCCAACGGCGCAACCGAGCGTGACCGCGCCGCCGCCTCTTCCCGGACACCGGCCTTCCGACGCCGCGGCTCGCCGAGTCCTGGTGCTTCAGTTCAATGGCCAAACCTTTCCCGTTGAGAAAGACGAGTTCATCATTGGGCGAGGCGCGCGAACGGCAGATCTCACGATTCGCGACGGCAACATCTCGCGAAGGCATGCGGCGGTCGTCTTTCACGATGGCGTGTACTTCATGAAGGACTTGGGCAGCACGAATGGAATCGAGTTTGCGGGTCAACGTGTCGAGTCCAAGCGTATCGAAGAAGGCGACGTCTATCGTATCTGCGACTACGAGCTTCGTTTCACGTATCAATGAGCGCCGGTGGGCGCGCGCGGCATGCGCCTGCTTCATCCTGGTTGGGTTTGTCTGCCTTGGTCCCGCGGCCTCGGGGTTAGCCGACGACGCCGCTTTGAGAGAGCAGACCGCGCGGCTGCAAAACAGGCTCGGCCAGCTCGAGGTTCGGGAAGACGCGAAGTTCGCCAAAGGTGCGATCGACCAGGCACGCCGCGCGCTACGAACGGCGTTGGTTTCTGTCGAAGACCCAAACGCGGTTTCGCGTGCTCAGCAGATCGCCCGCGCAGCCATGGTGCTGGCCGAAAGACAGCTAGAGCGCCGTGCCGTTCAGGCCGAGCTGTTCGCGACGCAGCGCCGCCTGGCAGTAACACGGGCGCGCGCCAACGCTCAGCGTCGCGCGCTCGAAGCATTGATGAGAGACCGGGCTTCGCTCGCACGTAGAGGAGAGCAGCCGTGATCTGGCGCGCGGTCCTGGTCGCGTCGTGTGTGGCCGGGCTCGGCTGTGCGGCGCAACAAGCGCCGCGGACTTCAGACTCGCTCTTTGCGTCTCCTGCTGCCGAGCTCGCACGCACGCACGCTCCTGACCTCTACGGCCAAGCGCAGACCGCTTGGGCTCGAGCCGACGAGGCGCAGCGCCGCAAAGATGACCGAGCGGCCAACGACCGTCGTACCGAAGCGCGGCTTTGGCTGGCTGCGGCCGTCACGGAAGCCGAACGAATACAGCTCGATCAGCGCCGCGACGAGCTGCAGCGCGAGGAGGAGCGCTGGGCCAAACAGCTCGCCCGTGACCAAGAAGCCTCCGCAGTGGTGGCCCGCGACATCTCTCGCTACGAGGCCAGAGCTGTTGCGCTCAGGGAGGCGGAGCGACTGGCAGCGATGAGCGAAAGCTCCGCCGTGAGCGATGCTGCTCTCGACGCTATCTTGACGCGGGTGCGGCTGAACCTTGCCATCGCCGAGGCGCTCGGTGCAGCCGATGAGCAACTCTTGCCATTGCGCAAGCGTGCCGACGTCGTCGCGCGCAGACACCCCGAGTCCGCCAAATTGGCCGAAGCGCTCTTGTTGAAGACTGAGGCGTTGATGGGGGACATGCGCGCCCAGTGGCCCGAGCCTGCGCCCGGGGCCTCGACCGAGCTCGTCGAAACAGCGCTGGTAACTGGGTTCGCCGCCGATCGCATGAGCAGCGGCGTCGTGATTCGTTCCGAGCGCTTCTTCACGTCCAGCGGGAAGGTGTCGGGCGCCACCGTCAAACGATTCCATGGGCTCCTCGGGGCGTTTCCTCATGGCCCGGTTGCCTGTCAGGTAGCCGTCCCCGAGCTTCGGAGCCGCGTTTGGGCGCGACGCGTTGCGCTGTTGGTCGAACGCCTACGGCGAATGGACGACCCAGGACGAGTCTCCACCAGCATGGTCGTCACGCGCTCGCTCAGCGCCGGCACCGTACAATGCACTTTCGCAGCCTATCGGGATCCTTGAAGACGCCAGGGCGCGTCAGTCGAGCATACGGAAGGACGCTTTTGCGGCAGCCTTGGTCTGGTCCGAGCTCGGGATGTGCTGGGGCGGAGGCGGAAGCTCGGTTACCGAGATCCGCGTCGTCCGGCTGCCCACTTCGAGGATCGATACGTCCACCTTCGTAGGGTTGACCTCCGCGCCGCGGACGCTTGCCCGCTTGTAGATCGCGCCCTTGCCGCGACGTTCCACGTTGCCCGTGATCATCATCGGTCCGATGTACGCGAGCACCTCGCTGATCGGAGCGCGGATTCGATACACGTGTTGCAGCTCGTCTTCGCGAAACAATTCAGCGCCGCGCGGAAGTCGTATCCCCACGACGTAGTCGTCGGATGGAAGCAGATGCCCTTGCGCATCGTAGTTGCGGATGACGGGCGCTCTCTTCGCCGTCTCGGTACCCGTCTTTTCGGCCGGCCGATCATCGTGCCCGGCCTGAGCGTCGCGCTCGGGCCTCGACGTGCAACTCGAGAGCGCCACCAGCAGAATCAGGACGAGCAGTCGTGATCCACGCATCAGGTTAGAAGTTATCACCGCCATGCCGATCATTCCAGCGTCTCGGCCATGCCAGAGATGACCGTGAAGCCCTCGGGCGCGGTGATCGTTTCTTCGAGGATGTTGATCGCCAGACCGCCGACAGTCGTTGCGGATCCACTGAGGTGAGCCATCAGCTTGAACTCACGCCCGCTCGAGGAGTACGGCATCGCGAGGGTCGTCGCCGTGCCATCGAACGGATCGGTGAGGGTGACGGACTGTGTCGTCGTGCAGACCGGTTGCTGGGCGACTTGGAGGCCCACGAGCAGGCTGTTCTCCAGCGTTGAGATATCGCTCGAGTCGAGACTGATGGTGGGGTTGCCGAGGCTGTCTTCGAGCAACGGAACCAGGCTTCCCGCGCTCAACGGATTGTCCAGGTAGTGGACCCCAAAGATCCGGCTACCGCCAAACGGACAGGCATCGACCGCCGTGCCCCCACCCGCCTCGAAGGTCCCGAAGAAGACCTGTCCACCGAAGAGCTCGACCGGGCCGGTCATCTGTTCGCCAGGGTCGAGTTCGATCTCCCAATTGAGCCGGCCTTCGAGGGTGTCGACGAAGCCATTGGTGTCGAAGGTCAGCTTCTCAGTGATCGATACGACCTGATTTACCGCCGAGGCGTCGTCGAGCACGTCGATGTTGCCCGTTCCCACCAGAATCACGACGTTGCCAAGCTTGTCCACCGTGAGCGCGGGCGGATAGTAAGTCGGCTCCGCGGCGTCATAGTTTTCGTCGTAGTAGAGGTCGTGCAGCGCTTCGGCCTCCCAGTCTTCGGGATCCGCCGAGGACATGCCGATGCGCCAAAGCACGCCGTCGGCGTCGACGGTGTAGGCTGCGCTTCCCACTGTGCCTGTATCCCCTCGGAAGACCGAGACCGCACCGTTTAACGGTGCCGGAAACGTATCCTCGTCCAACTTCCGGATGATCGAGCCTGTCATCAGATCGATGAAATAAAGCGCTCTGCCGTGTCGCGTCGCCGGGGGGGCCGAGAGCGTGCCTCGCCAACAGCGGCGGTCGGAACGCGGGGTGATGTTCGAGCCGGTCGCCGTGTCCATTCCCTGAGGGAGCTCCGGGCCAGCGACGAGCGTGCAGGAGCCCGAGTCTTCTACGCCTTGCCCTCCGGGAAGAATGATCACGCCGTGTGATTGCCTGGGCTTGAACACGATCGAGCCGCCCGAGTTCCCCCTCGGAGTGGGATCGCTGTCCTCGAGGAAGACCTGAGCGGCGGTGGGCTGCCCGTAGGTGTCGCCGAGATTGCTGTCGGTGAACTGCCACAGGAACTCGGGCTTGCAGGGATTCGTGACGTCGAGCGCCACCATACCCTTGCCGCCGTTACGGAAGCTGAGGAAGAGGACGGTGCGCCAGACGTTGGTTTGCCCCGCGGGGGAGTTGGTCGTGCCGCCGCCACCGTCATCTTCTGCGAACTTGCGCACATCGTACAGGTTGCGCACCTGGATGTTGCCGTCGGCAAACCATTGCTTGCTACCTCCCGACAGCAAATCGTCGAGATCGTCGAGGAACATCGGCGGGATGAAGCCCCATAGCTCGGTTCCTGCGTCCTTGTTTCCAGCGCACGCGAATTCTTGGAGGTTGTTGCCGGCCGTGAACTCCGAGGCGCCGTAGTCATCGGCCAGGAACGCGTGAATGATGCCGTCATTCGTCGACGCGTAGATCACGCGCGGGCGCCGGTTGAGCTGCCAGTTGGGTGAGATCTCGGAAGGATCCGGGCTCTCCTGATGCGCTAAGCCCAAACGCCAGTCGTTGTAGGAACGGTCCTCGATATCGGCGACCAAAGGCCCGACGACGGCCGGGGTCGAGTGATAGATGTCGCCAAGGCGCTGGTCTTCGCGCCCGCTTCCTGTGACGCCGTGTATCCACTCGACGATCGTGTCGCGCTGGGAGGTGTCTACGCTGCCCACGCCAAAGAAGTATTCCGGTGAGATGGCTTTGCTGAACTCGCCGATGGGCACGTCGTTGATCTCGGCCCCCGCGACCGGCACGTCGATGCCGTCGTCGGAAAGCGATGTGAGCTTGTCCCTCCCGCCGCCGACCAGGTGATCGTTGATCTGCGCGGGGTCGGCGGGCAAGACTGTCCACAGATTTCGCGAGAAGCCGCCGGTGAAGCTGACTGCCCCGTCTGAGGCCCAGGGCTGGACGCCGTTCGGGGCGGTGGACTGTCGGTTGAGGACCAACTGGAAGCGGTCGGTGTCTTTCACAGTCTGGGCCTCCGGGAACCCAGCGACACACTCGATACGCCGCCGCTCCAAAATGCCATCCCATGGGTCAGTCGCGTTGAGCGATGCGTTGAACCCCGAGATGAATTCGGCCTGCACGAGGCCGGGCGAAAGGCCGGTGGACACTGGAGCGGTTCGGCTGGTGGCCCCCGGGTTCTGCTCGTTGAGAAGCGTGCTCAACGCGGTCACGAGCTCGGCGCGATCGGCGACCAGGAAGGCTTCGTCGGTGTTGCCCACGGAAGCCACGTCATCGAGCAGCGCTTTGACTTCGGCAACTTGTGCGGGGTCTCCGTCCAAGGCAAAGCCGATCACATAGAACTTGTCGAGCTCTCCGGCGGCGATCATCGCAGACACGGTGTCGGCAACCTCCTCATAGGGACAGCCTGCCGCGCCTACCGGTTGGCCCAACAGCTGGCAGTTCACCGGGGCTCCGCGCATGTCGCCGTTGGGGAAGCCATCGGTGATCAGCACGGCGCTTCGGGCGCGGCAGCCGTAGAACGGATCGCCCGGGCCAGGGTCGGCCGTCTTTTGCGTGATGTCGCTGTCCGTCTGAAGGAAATACTGGAGGTCGGTGACCAGCGCGGCAGTCGGCGTTGCCCCGAAGGGACGCAAAGGGTTCTTGCCCAGCCCGAGGTCGCCAAGAACGGTCGCCTGAATCGAGGCATTCGTGGAGGTCATCGACGCGGTGCTATCCTCACCGACGCTCACCAAACCACCTTCCGGCGCCGAGGCAGATCGCGCGCCGTTATTGAGCATGTACGTCGTGAAGGCGCCTGGGAACGAATAGGGCCTGTCGCCGGCGTACGAGTACATGCCCTTAGTCCCAAGCGATTCGGCTGGGAAGGGCGCTGTCAGGAAGGCGGCCTGGGTCACCAGCGGGGGCCTGTCGCTGAGCGTGCCAATCGCATCGAACGTCATCAAGCCAAACTTGATGCGTTCGAGGTAGGTATCGAGCACCCCGTTTCCGCTCTGGGAGCCGGTAAAGGTCGCGATCTCCTGAGGCAGCTGAATGTGCGGAAGGAAGTACCCCTCATCGTATTCGCCCGCGTAGATGCCACCGATTCGAGTGTCGGAGTTGCACTGGTATGGCGAGAACTCGCCGGTCAGCGCCTGCGCGACGACCGACCAGCGGTTCTGCTCGTACGTGCCCGCGCCACAAACCGGAAGGCACTCGAGGCAAGCCGGCGTGGTGCAGATGCAGTTGGGCTTTCGCTCCATCGAGCCGGATGTGTCGACGAGGAGTATGACATGCGGCCTGATGTTTCGAATGTCCGGTGCTTGTGCAGAAACCGTCGTGCTCGACCCCAGCGAAGCCCCTAGTAAGCTAGCCAATGCAACGTGAAACCAAAGTCTCATAGCGCTCCCGTGAGGAAAGGACCGCTGATGACGTATGCGCGCATGTCGGCGCCAGTCTCGTTGCGTTGCCGGCCGAAGTCGTCACTCAGCGCCTCCGCGTGGTCGCCGGCCTTCAACTGCGCACGCCCGCGGGCCGTCATCGTCGTGCGCATGTACTTGAACTTGGTGCCGCCCTGAGCCGCCGCCCCGGGCGCGAGGGTGCTCACTATATGCTCGTCGTAGAGGTCGATGACCACGACGGGCTCATACGCGGAGGTCGCGCCAAACGACGTATCCGCGTCATAGGGCAGGTTCTCGATGAGCCCGGGAGTGCTACCCCCGTCTTGCGAGAGCAGAGCGTCGAAGTGTGCGGGGTAGAGCCGGTACGCGCGGCGATTGTTGGCTAGCGGCGGCTCCGGATAACAGTTCTTGATGGTCCCGCTCGCGCAGCTGAACTGCTTTCCTTCGGTGCTCCCCGGCGTCAGCATGATGTTGCGGACCGTCTCCGGACCAAAGATGTCGAACCATTCGAGTGCGCCGATCAAAGCAGCGCGAGCGGCGTATCGAGTTTGCATTTGCTGACGTGCAAACCCCGTGCCCCTGACCTCGTAAGAGACGGTGTTGGCCGCATACACGGCGCTTGCCGTGCCCACCATGATGATCATCAAGACGACGAAGAGCGCGGCGCCTTCCTGTTTGTGAGGATGCTTCATCAGAGGTTCCTTCTTGCCACGTTCATGACGGGGATCTCGATGCGCATGTGGCGCACGCGCGCCGATCCAATTTGATTCTCATTCACCTCGAAGCGCGTCCCTGCGCTGGTGTTCGTGGAGTATAGGATCGACGGATCCTCCAGCGGATTGCGAATCCCCAAGTCGATGATGATCGTCCGGACCTGCTCCGGGTTGTCGTTGATCGTGGCTTCGGCTCCAGAGCCGCTGATCGGATCGTTGGAGATGGCCGGCGCGTTCGTGGTGCCGGAGTTCGTGTCGAGGAGGAAGCTCACCTGAAAATTACTGACGAATTCAGCGATCACTTGCGTGGTGTTGAGCTTGACGTCTCCAGTCGTCGAATCGAGGATACGGCGCACGAGCACTACGTTTGGCGATTCGAGAAGATCACTCGCGGTGGTGTCCTTGAGAAGGTAGGAGGGATTCGAGGGGTCGAGGTCGATGTAGAACATGCCCTCGAAGTCCATGAAGTCCGCGCCCACTTCGTCGGAGTCGAAGGGGTTGACGAGCGCATATTCGACCCACTGTAGAGGCGCGATGGTAGCGCCTTCAGCGGCCCCCGGAAGACACGCCGTGCCGACCGGGAGAGCCGGAGTAATTTGCAAGCGCACTTGGTCTTGCGTGTTACCGGCCTTACCGAAGACCG
>CAZHPJ010000031.1:8295-12411 GCA_964534585.1 uncultured Sandaracinaceae bacterium
CGCGCGCCTTTTTGGGCGATGCCTTTCCAACTCGCGGTCTCGCCTCCCCAAGCGCTGTCCCAGCCGAGGTTGCCGGTCAGATACGTTGGTGCGCTGCCACTGGTGAATGGGCCGGCCGTCTGTCCCCATGAGAACGTGCGGCGATACGCTTGGTTGCCGGTTTGCAAGACGATCGTGGTCCCGTCGATGCTTGCGGAGTCGACCAGGAGCTGATCGGTCAGGTACAGACTGGTGAGGATGCGAAGGCGGTCCGCGTGGATGTTGGAGTTGGCGTTGTCCGGGTCGAGGACCGTGAGGTCCTCGTCGGCGTAGTACTGAAACGCGCCCATGGGGCCGGTGCCGCCGTTGAGCCTTGGAAGGCTCGGAGGGGTGGCATCGCAGGTGGGCTCGAGGGTGCCGTTGGGCGAGCCGAAGAGGCCCGCGCGCGAAACGTCTCGGCGAAGCTCCATGATCGCGACCCGCGACGTGCCCTGCGAGGTCGCAATGCGTTGCTCCTCATAGAATTGCCTGCTCATCGCCGCGCCGAGACCGTATATCGAGGTGATCGCGGTGAGGCCGATGACCATCGCAACCATCAACTCGATGAGTGTGAACCCGCTATTTCTCACGTCCCATCCCTCCTCAACCAGGTGACGACCGTCGAGGCGAAGACCACGTCCACATTCGGGGCCAGGCCGAGCTCCCACGCGTCGGCGGTCGCCGCGTCGCACTCCGCGCCTCTGAAGCTGGATCCGGGCACCCACTTCGGGTGCTGGGCGTTGCCGGGCATGTAACCTGTGCGATACCAAAACGTGCGGATATCGACGCGGGCGGAGCTTCCCTGCCTCAGCCAGCTGAATTGCAGATTGGTGCAGTATTTGATTTCGTCGCCGTCGCGTGTGTCGTTGCCAAAGTAGTCGAATCCGTACGATTCGTCGGAGTCCGCCGGTAGCGGCCTGAGCCAGTCCGTTTTCGATGCAGTGCCGGCCAGCGCGGAGAGGTAGGCGGTGCTGGACAAGGCGGTGCTGTTGAGCCCCTGCTCGGACCACGAGAGCGAATCCCGTTCGACGCGCTCGATCCACCGCTCGGTGATCGCCAACGCGGTGTTCATTTCGTGAGCCGTCCTATTCGCATTGCTCACGGCTTGGTGCATGGCGAGGATGCCGAGAGAGCCCACCGTCATGATGCCGATTGCGATCATGACCTCGATGAGGGTGAAACCCGACTGCTTCGGCCCGCACGGACCATTCATCGCAGCACCCGTGGTGATCCGGATCCGGACGGAATCAGAATCTTTCGAGAGACACCGATCGCGACGCCATCGAGCTGGCGATAGGCTAGGAATCCAAACCCGGCCTGCGCGTTGGCGGTCTGCCAGTTCGCGAACAAGACGGTGTCAACAAACACCTGGTTGTTAGAGCCCGCTTCGTAACAGAACGTCGTGTCTTTCCATCCATCGACACGAATCAAGTCCTTGTCCGACGGGTCCGAGTCGTACGTATCGGCGTAGAGATGATCGACGCAGCGCCAGTTGCCGTCGCAGTTCAGGGCGGTGAGCTTGACACCGCCCGAGTTCTCGAAGGTAGTCAGAGAGCAAGAGCCGCCGGTGCCGCGGCGCGTCTCGAACGCGTACTCCTGAGAGAGGCCGGTTCCCGAGTCGTTGGTGTAGACCACTTGGTGCGCGCGGCCGTAAGCCGTCGACATGTATCGCGCGCGCTGAAACAGCGACACCACGTCGCGAGCAACCATGGCCACCCGCTGATCGGCAAGACCGTCGCTCATGCTCGGCAAAGCCGCGCTCACGAGCACTCCCATGACCGCCAGCACCACCATGAGCTCAATCAGCGTCAGCCCCTCGCGCGTCTTTCTAAATTCCCCAGGCACCCCCCATTGCAATGCAACACCCGTACCGAAACCCCGAAAACCCTAATTGCTTGCAATCAAAGGATATTCAGCAAGTGATGCGGTGTCCCAGCTATGCAGAACATGCGGCTACTATGAAAAGATTACAGTCTCATAAACAAAGGCCCGTCCCACGGGCCGATTGAGGAGGACTCGCGTGTGACTGGAATACGACAAGTCGGAGTGGACGAAGTCCACGGAGCTGTCGGATTCAAGGCGCAATACGCAGCCCCGCAAAGCGGGGCGAGTACACCGTAGGTACGAGTCCTCGTAGATACGTCCGTAACGTGTACAACGCGATGGGTGCGGAAGAGAGGACTCGAACCTCCACGTCCTTGCGGACACATGAACCTGAATCATGCGCGTCTGCCAATTCCGCCACTTCCGCAGAAGAGAGGGCGAGATAGTGGTTGGCCTTCTCTCTGTCAAGCCAGATCCAACCAGGTCCAACCAGGTCAAACCGGGTCGAACCACGTCAGGCAGCGATCGACTGCCGGGAGAGCTTCTGAGCGCCGTGTATCGAGACCGCAAGCACGAGGCCTTGCATCGAGAGGCGACACCGCGCTCCATCGACCAAGCCCTGAGCATCGAGTCGAGCCAAGAGCTCCCGAACGCGGGTTTCGGGAACATTCAGCCAGGTCGCAAGCACTGCGGGGGTCGCCTGAATGTCAGCTCGACCCACCTCATACAGCGTCTCCAACAGACGCAAGCCTAGTTTTTCATCGTTGTTTTCCATCAAGTTGAGACGATCGCTCAGTACTGAAAATAAGTCCAGTTTTCGGTGTTCAGTACGTCCGTAACCTACAAGCAAACGAATTCTATACCTTTTCTGGTTCAGATCTCAAGCTTGATCAGCAGGAACTTGTTGCTGTCCCGTTTGGTCGAGAGCTCGCGGACCTCGCGGTCAAGCACGAGCTTCCGGAACCTTTTGAGGCGCTTGCGCTCGAGGAGGACATACGCCTTGCGGCCCTCGTTCTGTTCGAGCCATTCACGGATCTGCTCGTTGTCGGTCTCGGCGAAGACATACACGCGGTTGCCGGTGTAGAAGTTCTCGCCCTTCCAGTTCATCTGCCAGGCGATGAGAGGTTCGTCTGCGCTTTCGCGGAGGGCGTAGTAGCGCTGCGCGAGATCTCGAGCTCCCCAATGAGGCGAAAGGTCCACCATGTAGACGTTCAGGCCCCAGGCGCAGAACACGACGGCGACCCCTAGCAGCGAGCGCGTTGCGACGGGACGCCAGTAGCGAAATGCTGCTGCCGCTGTCGTGAGGCTGGCTGCGACCGCAAAGCCGGTGAGGATGGCCCGGTAGTCCAAGTGCTCGGGCCAAAGTCGGCCATAGTTGTAGACGAAGAGATGGATCAGTCGTTCGTTTCCCTGTGGTCGGGCCGAGGTCGCCCAGCTCAAATCACGCCCGACGAGAGCGACGAAGCATGCGCCCATGAGCAACGCCACCCCAATGCCGGGGCCCGAGCGCGAAGGAGGCGGCTTGGGTTCGGCTTTGGCCAAGTCCCAGCGCGCGA
This sequence comes from uncultured Sandaracinaceae bacterium, assembly GCA_964534585.1. Classification (GTDB taxonomy): domain Bacteria; phylum Myxococcota_A; class Polyangia; order Polyangiales; family Houyiibacteriaceae; genus SG8-38. Next base: position 11,694 of record CAZHPJ010000031.1, read on the forward strand.
TTGCGGCGAGCGCGGCGCCGAGGATGATCAGCGCGCTGGCCTTCATCGGTTGAGCTTGGCGGAGGACCCAGTCTTCGACGTGCATCGCGTCCGCGGGAACGACGCCCCGCGGATCTCCGGCGAGCCAGGCGAAGCCGACGATCGCGCAAAGGCCTGCCGCAGCCGCGAGCACGGTCGCCAGCGGTCGCTTCGGGCCCCACCACTGCGCCAGTGCAATCCCGATCAGGATGCCCGCCGGGACGATCGCCGGGAGAATGTAGTGGTGGTACTTGGTCACCATCGCGCTGAAGAGCACGAACGACGACAACAGCCACATCCCGAGGAACAGCACCATTTCCCCGCCTGCATCGCGACCGGATCTCGAACGAATCCAAAGGCAAGCCATCAGAGCTGCCGGGATCAGAGCAACCCAAGGAAACGTTGCGTAACCGAACTGGGCCAGGAAGTACGCGATGGTTCCCTTGTCGCCATGTACCCCGCTGGCGAGCCGGTTGATGTGGTCGTGGATCAACAGCCGGTTGGTGAACGCGGGGCCGTGCCGCACGTACATTGCGAGGTACCAGGGCAGGCTCACCGCCGTCACGATCAGCACGCCCGTCGAGACCCGGAGTTGGCCACCGCCGAGCAGTGTCCATCGCTGTGATGCGATCAGGTAGAACAGAGCCGCCGCTCCGGGAATTGCGAGGCCGAGCAGGCCCTTCGCCATGAATGCAATCGC
>CAZHPJ010000032.1:0-12408 GCA_964534585.1 uncultured Sandaracinaceae bacterium
GCACACGGTCATCCGCGGCGCTGTACACCTCCGCACCGAGCTCCTCGGCACGACCCACGAGCTTGCCCACGGGCCCTTCCTTCAGCGACGAAAGGAGCCTCTCACGCCCTTGCTGAATGAAACCCCGAAGGTTTTGCACGGACCAAGCTGTGGCGTTTCCGCTCTTCTGCTCCTCGTAGATGACCTGGGCGAGCGTGACTTTGGTGAGGTCCGCCTTCGAACGATTGTCGAGGACTTTGACTGCCTCACCACTGCGAACGAGCTCCGCGATGCGGTCGAGAGTGACGTACTTGCTGTCACGTGTGTCGTACAGCTTACGGTTCGCGTAGCGCTTGATCACCCGCACCTGTTCCGCGTCAACCATGCCTGATCGGAGGCTAGCCCGGCGACGCACTGCGTCAAGCTGACATTTCGGAACACCCTCATTAGGCTACCGAAGGGGGTGCCGAAGCCGTGGAGCACACAACACCGTTCGGGGAGCTCTTTCAGCGGTTGGCGCGCCTCGATGAGATCGAGATGCGCGTGGGCTTGATCTGCGAACGACTCGACGCGCTATCGGACGAGGACGCCGTACGTCTGCTCCACGAAGCGCATCGGAGCGCGGCGAGTGGGGGGGCCGAGGCGCAGTCGGTATTTCTCGCGCTTGGCTGGGCGCTCTTCGAGCCACGCCTGGGGCCGAGGCGATCCGGGTTTGGCGCGACCGCAAGACGAGCCGAGCTGCATCACGTAGCGGACTTCGCAACGCCATCATCGGAAGACAACGCGACCCTCGAGGACAAGCGACGCGTTCCCGATTTCGGACGCGGGCGTCCACTTACGCTCGGCGAACGGAAGTCACTCGCGCGCACACACGACCGTTCCTTGATTCAGCGCGTCGTACGCGACCCCCACCCAGACGTCGTGCGTATTCTGCTCGACAATCCGTCGCTGACCGAGGAGGACGTCGTCCGCGTGTGCGCGGCGCGTCCCAATCATCCGAACGTGTTGCAAACGGTGTACCGTCATCGACGGTGGGTCGTGCGTTACCGTCCGCGTAACGCGATCGTGCGCAACCCAGACGCGCCGCTCGACACCGCACTCTTGCTAGCGCCCCTTCTGCGGAGGGGGGAGCTCGAGGAAGCAGCGACATCATCGGAGCTCGCACCGCCACTTCGACTGAGCTGCAGGATGATTCTCGAGATGCGGACGACACGATCCGAGCCATCTCCCCCCGCCGGGACTGAGGGTTGACGGACCGCTGACGGCTACTTGGTCTCGACCTTGTCCACGACTTCAGCGTCCTCCACGCGGGAGGCGGCCTGCTTTGGGACCTGCTTGTCGACCGGAGTCACATCTGGGGTCACGTCGATGTCGTCATCCGTGTTGAGGCCCCGCTTGAGGTTGCGGATTGCTTTTCCGAGCCCCTCGCCAATTTGAGGCAGCCGTCCGGCGCCGAAAATCAGCATCACGATCAGAAAAACAATGACTAGTTCGCCGAATCCGAGATTGGGCACGTAAACCCTCCGTCTGCCTTTACGGTACGCCGCTCCGAGCGGCTCCGCAAGCCCAGCAGTGTGGTATGGGGGACCCCAGATGGAGAGCTACCGAAAGCTCGATCCCGCCGGTGTGCGCGGCGTGGTGTTCGATATCGACGATACGGTGACGCGGAACGGAGTCCTCGAGCCAAGTGCGTACGCTGCGATGCACGACTTGGTAGGTGCAGGGTTCGAGCTGGTGGCAGTTACGGGACGCCCACTCGGGTGGACCGACGTGATCGCGCGGCTATGGCCGGTCCGGGTTGCTGTCGGCGAGAACGGCGCGGGGTGGACCTGGATCGACGACGCCGGGACACATGAGGGCTATTTCTGCGACGAGGCCGAACGCGCGGATCAAGCCAGTCTGCTCGACAGGGTCCGCCAAAAAGCCGCGGCGGCCATGCCCCATGTGCGAACCACCAACGACTATCGCCATCGCCGGTGCGATCTCGCATTCGACGTAGGGGAGTCGGCCTCGCTGCCGCGCGCCGAGATTGATGCGTTGGTTGCGCTGATCGAGGGCTTGGGGGCGCGAAGCTCCGTCTCGACGGTGCACGCCCACGCGATCCCGGGCCCGTGGAACAAAGCCGAAGGTGTGACGCGCGCGCTGCGCGACGCGCTCGGCATCGATCTTGGCGAAGAGATCGATCGCTGGGTGTTCGTCGGTGACAGCGGGAACGACGCTGCGGCATTCGAGCAGTTCCCAAAGAGCGTCGGCGTCGCGAACGTTCGAGAGCATTTGGACCGGCTCCCTACCCCGCCGCGCTATGTCACCGACAGTGACCGGGGGCGCGGCTTCGCCGAGATCGCTGCGCACCTAGTGGACCACCGTGACTAATCGCAGGCAACGACACAGCTCGACCGGGTCGGAAGCGCACTACGAAGATGGTCGGTACTACGACCAGGCCTACCGTCGGCGCCGACACGACGTCCGCTTCTACACGAACCTGGCGGTCGAGTCGGGCGGTCCCGTGCTCGAGCTCGGCGCAGGCACCGGCCGCGTGGCGCTCGCGATGGCCAAGGCCGGCATCGACGTCGTCGGCGTAGAACCGATGGCTCCGATGCTGGAGCAGGCCCATCGGCGGCGGGCGCGGTTGCCTCGCGCGGCACGAGATCGGATCGAGCTCCGTGGCGGCGACGTCAAACATCTCCGCCTTCGCCGAAAGTTCCCCTTGGTGATCGCCCCATTCAACGTGTGGATGCACCTCTACACGCGCGAGGAGATCGAGCGAGGGTTCGCAACGGTACGCCATCACCTCGAGCCAGGAGGACGATTCGCATTCGACGTATTGCTACCCGACCCCGGCAGCCTCGCGCGTGACCCGTCGAAACAATATCGTGGAGGCGAAGTGCCACATCCGCGCGACGGCGCTCGCTACCGCTACAGCGAGTACTTCAGCTACGACCCCGTCGCACAGATCGAAACCGTCATCATGGACTTCGAGCATCCGAAAAAAAAGAGTCAGTCGTTTTGCACGCCGCTCACCCAGAGACAGTTCTTCCCCGCCGAGCTCGAGGCCTTGCTTCACTACAACGGCTTTACCGTGGAATCGCACACGGGGGACTTCGACGGCAGGCCGATCACCACAGCCACCGAATCGCAGGTGGTCATAGCGCGAGTGCGCCGCCCTACTCCCTGAGCAGGACGTCACAGTAGTACTTCACACGCTTCACGATCTTGCCGTGAGGACGGTTGTGGATGTCCTTTTTCAGCGCGAGCATGACGCGACGCCGGAACGTGTAGCTATTGCGCGCAGGCTTCGGCGGCAGGCCGCCTTCCGCGGTTTCGATCGGCGCCCACAGGGCGTCCGGGGGCCATTGCCACGCTTCGAGGTCCGCTCGGTCGATCTGTTCTACCATCTGCTCGGCCAGCGCGCGCTTGCCGGCATCGTGGGCGAGCTCGGCTGCCCACTTGTCGACGTTGTCGGCCACCGGGCGGTCCTGTGTGTCGACGGTGATCGGATCGCCCATGCCCTTTTTCACAGGTTCCGCCGCTCCGTACTCCACGACGCCTGGCTGGTGCTCGAGACCCAGGAACGCGAAGACTTGGCGCAGCTGTGGGTCGGGTTCCGTCACCAGGTCTTCGTACGCGACGTGCAGCAAGGAAACCGGGCGATCCCGCAGGAGCGTGGCCATTGCCGGCACATAGCGCTCGAGAATCGGATTGAACGCATGCGCGGCCTGCCAGTCGCCGTCGAAAAAGCTGTTCGCGTATGAGCTGAATATCGCGAGCGGATGTCGCGTGAGCACCACGTACTTCGCATCCGGGTAAAGGCGCTGTAGAAATGGCATTACTAGGGCGTTGGCCGGCGTCTTGTCGAGGAAGTAGGCGCTCTCGCTCGTCGACAACATCCTCCCATAAAGCGTATCGGTGTACGCGCGTAGCGCGTCGAGGTAGTCCTGCTCTCCACCCGGCAGCCCTTGGATGAACGCTTTGGTCGCCTCGGCCGCGTTGATGTGATCGTATGGAGCTTTGTCGACGTTGCCATAGACGCCGAGGTGCGCGATCGGTGTGATCAGGTGCGGCTCCGGATGCGTGAAAATCTCGGAGTGCGCACCCATCATGCGCTGAAGCAACGTCGACCCCGCGCGGGGCGGGGAGATTACGAAAACGAGTGACATGACGCCCTAGGCAGTCGCTGAGCCCTCGGCAGCAAGTTGCCGCAAGACGTACTGCAAGATGCCCCCATGAAGGTAGTATTCGACCTCCTGCGGCGTATCGAGCCGCGCTTTTGCGGTGAACGACTTGCCGGTGTCCGTCCGGACCGAGAGCATCTTGCCCGGAGCCAGGCCTGCGGAGATCCCAGAAATGGCGAAGGTTTCCTCGCCGGTCAGCCCGAGTGCCTCGCGGCCGTCTCCCGCCTCGAACTCGAGCGGAAGCACGCCCATGCCGATCAGGTTCGACCGGTGAATGCGCTCATAACTCTCGGCAATGACCGCGCGGACGCCAAGCAGCAAGGTGCCCTTGGCCGCCCAGTCACGCGACGAGCCCGTGCCGTACTCCTTGCCAGCGATGACGATGAGCGGAGTGCCGTCAGCTTGGTACTGCATCGCCGCCTCGTAGATGCTCGTCTGCTCGTTCGTCGGCAAGTGACGCGTGATACCTCCCTCGGTTCCTGGCGCCAAGAGATTGCGAAGGCGGATGTTCGCGAACGCGCCGTGTATCATGACCTCGTGGTTGCCGCGGCGGTTACCATAGCTGTTGAAGTCACGAGGGGACACGCCATGCTCCTGAAGATACTTCGCGGCTGGGCCGTCGAGAGCGATGGCGCCTGCAGGCGAGATGTGGTCGGTCGTCACCGAATCGCCGAGCAGACACAGCACGCGGGCGCCCTCGACGTCCTTAGGCGGAGCCGGCTCACCGACCTCGACCCCTTCGAAGAACGGCGGGAGGCGGACGTAAGTCGAGGCGGGATCCCATCGATAGCGATCCGCCTGCTCGAAGCTCACCTCTCGCCATTGCGGGGGCCCGTCGAGCACGACCGAGTAGCGCTCGACGAAGTGGTCTTTCTTGACCGAAGTCCGAAGCGTTTCCGTAACCTCCTGATGGGAAGGCCAGATGTCACGAAGAAAGACGTCGTTCCCTTCGGTGTCCTGCCCGAGCGGATCACGTTCGAAGTCGATATCCATCGTGCCCGCAAGCGCGTACGCGACGACCAGGGGCGGCGACGCGAGGTAGTTGGCGCGCGTCAGGGGATTGACGCGCCCTTCGAAGTTGCGGTTGCCGCTCAGCGCGGATGTCACGATCAGGTCGTTGGCTTTGACAGCCTCTGCGATCTCCGGATCGAGGGGACCGGAGTTCCCGATGCACGTCGTGCAACCGTAACCGACCAAATTGAACCGCAGGGTGTCGAGCTCGGCGAGCAACCCAGAGGCCTCGAGGTACTCAGTGACCACCTGTGACCCTGGCGCGAGGCTCGTCTTCACCCAGGGCTTGGTACGCAGGCCCTTCTCGACCGCTTTCTTGGCCACGAGGCCGGCAGCCAACATGACCGACGGGTTCGAGGTGTTCGTGCAGCTGGTGATCGCCGCAATGACTACCGCACCGTTCTGAAGGGTAAAGGTCTCGTCTCCGCGCTCAACCTCGACTCCCTTGTCAGCGGGCGATTCGAAACCCTGAAGCACGCGGTGCCACGAACGTTTCGACTCGGTTAGCGGAATACGGTCCTGGGGACGCTTCGGGCCCGCGATCGAAGGCACCACATCGCCCAGGTCGAGCCCCAACGTGTCGGTGAACCGTGGCTCGGGCGCACTCGCGGTGTGGAACAAGCCCTGCTCCTTGAGCACTCGCTCTACGACGTCGACGTGCGCTTCCTCTCGCCCGCTGAAGCGAAGGTATGCGAGCGTCTCGTTGTCGACCGGGAAGAAGCCCATGGTCGCACCGTACTCTGGCGCCATGTTCGCGATGGTCGCTCGATCCGGAAGCGCGAGATTCTCCATGCCCTCGCCGTAGAACTCGACGAACTTCCCGACGACGCCCCTCTCACGGAGCATTTGGGTCACCGTGAGAACTGCATCCGTCGCCGTAGCGCCTTCGGGAAGCTTGCCTGTCAGCTTGAACCCAATGACCTGCGGCACGAGCATGCTGATGGGCTGACCGAGCATCGCCGCTTCAGCTTCGATGCCGCCCACGCCCCATCCGAGCACGCCGAGACCGTTGATCATCGTCGTGTGTGAGTCGGTGCCGACGAGGCTGTCCGGATACGCGATGCTCTGGCCGGCCGCGTCGCGCGTGAAAACGACGCTCGCTAGGTACTCGAGGTTGACCTGGTGCACGATGCCGGTGCCCGGTGGCACGACGCGCATATTTTCAAACGCGCTCTGCCCCCACTTGAGGAACTGGTAGCGCTCTAGGTTGCGCTCGAATTCGCGCTTCACGTTGTCTTCGAACGAGCGCAGTAGGCCATATGAGTCTACCTGCACCGAGTGGTCGATCACCAAGTCGGCAGGCTGCAACGGGTTGATGCGGCTCGGATCGCCACCCATCTTCGCGAACTGGTCGCGCATCGCCGCAAGATCGACCACCGCCGGCACGCCGGTAAAGTCCTGAAGGAGGACGCGCGACGGGCGGAAGGCGATTTCGGTGCTGGGCTCGGCGGATGGGTCCCAATTTGCGACGGCCTCGATGTCCTCGCGGGTGACGGTCTTGCCATCCTCGTGCCGAAGCAGGTTTTCGAGCAAGACGCGGATGGAATACGGGAGCGTCTCGATGCCCTTGAACCCCGCACGGGTCAGCGCATCCAAGCGGTGAATCACAGCCTGACGGCCTCCGGCATGGATGGTGACGCGGCTCTGAAAGGAGTCCTGTGATGCCATAGTGGGAGTGCGTACCACGCGAGGTGTGGCGTGCCACCCCGGTCGTTGGCTACTGTGGAAAACGCAGCGTGACAAGCGCTGTCAGAAGCGCTACAGAGTGCAGCGCTCGGCGCCGTAGCCAAGTGGTAAGGCAGAGGTTTGCAAAACCTCCATTCACCAGTTCGAATCTGGTCGGCGCCTCCAATCTGCCTCTGATCGTAGTGGTTATGTTTCCAATCGCTGACCTGTTCAGGCTCCGGCCCCGGAACATCCGAACCCGGCTTCTGAGGGACCTCGCCTTCGTCATTCTACTCACTTCCGGGGCCATCGTGGCGTTGGCCCTGTCGAGCGCGTCCACGGCCGAGCGAAGCACGGCCAGGGCGCACCTCGAGCGGGCGTCGCGCCATGCGCAGCAAGAGTTTCGAATACGCACGGAGCCGGTCGACCGGCGGCTACGTTTGACCTGGGAATGGGGCAAGGCCGGGCTCCTCGACTCGAAGGACCGAGCGACTGCGCTGGCTAAGCTCGCACCCGTGCTCGAGCCGCTGCCCATGGTGAGCGCGTTGATTGTCGCCGACTCAAGGGGAAGCGAGTTTGTCGTTTCGCGAGACAGGAACCCAGAGGGTGAACCCGAAGGTTGGGTGACACGAACGCGGGGACTCGAGCACGGCGATGGTCGCCTGCTCCGCGAACGATGGAATGACCAGCGCGAGCTCGTCGAGGACTCCTGGGTCGATCTCCCCGGCTATGTGCCCACCGAACGCCCTTGGTTCGTGGGCGCGATGAACAACGAATCGGACACCGAAATCTACCGCAGTGAGCCGTACCAATTCTTCGAGCGCAAACAACTCGGTGTAACGCAGTCAATGCGGTGGACCCCCGAAGACGGAAACACACACGTGGTGGCGTTCGACCTATTGCTTGGTGATGTCTTCGCCCTCGTCAGCGAAATCGAGGTGAGCGAGGAGGGCGAAACCTTCTTGTGCACGTCGAACGGAGAGGTGTTCGTGCCTTACCGCGAGCTACGACCTGGCGAGGAGGCGCCCGAGGGGCGGCATGTCTTCGTGCCCGCGGAGCAAACCGGCAACGAGCTGATCGTGAGCGCAGTCGCGGCCTGGCGCGCTGCCGGCGGGCTCGCCGACGAGCCGACACCTTTCCATGCGGACCAGGTGTCGGGCTGGGCCGGATTTCGACCCATGAAACCGCTCTCCGGTATTTGGATGGGTGTGGCGGTGCCTGAGCCGGAGATCTTTGGCGCCCCGATCGATTGGACGCCGCAGCTCATCGTCATCATCGCCTTGGTCTTGCTGCTCGGCCTGCTCCCTGCGGTGAGCATCGTGCGCAAGTACGGCCACCAGCTCAAGGACGTGCCCAAGCAACTCATCGGCCCCAAGAGCTTCGAGCGCGACGTCGAGAACCTGATCGCTCGCGGTGAAGGCGCGACACTCGAGTTCAAGTCGACGGTTCGAATGAATCTGAAGACGGAGAAATTCGGCAAAGAGATCGAGCTCGCCTGGCTCAAGGGCGCCACCGCATTCATGAACTCAGACGGCGGCACCCTTCTGATCGGCGTTAGTGACGACGGCGAGATCCTCGGCGTCGAGCAGGACAAATTCGAAAGCGAGGACAAGTGCAGACTGCACCTCAAGAACCTCGTGAACCAACACATCGGCGCCGGGCTCTCCCCGCTGATCCGCTTTCAAGTGCAGCCCATCAATTCGAAACTCGTCGTCGTCGTGCAGTGCGAACGCTCGGCCAAGCCGGTCTTCCTCAAAGGGAAGAACAAAGAGGCCTTCTACATCCGGAGTGGACCCTCGAGCGTCGAGCTATCCCCTCGAGAGGTCCTAGAGTATGTCGACCAACGAGCGTGACCTAGCGCGTTACTTTATTTAATGTAAAGCATGGCTATGGACGCAAAGGACCCCCAAATCGACGTAGATTTGCTCAAGAAGCACCTCGCCGAGGTATCCGAGCACGAGGCCGAGCTCACTGACCGTGTATACGAAAGCCTCTTCGCGAAGCGTCCCGACGCCGTAGATCTCTTCGGCGCCTACAGCCAGGCCAACCAGCAGCGGATGATGGCCGAGACCCTCGCCGCGGTGCTGAACATGCTCGAGCAGGTGCACTGGCTCGGCGCGTACGTCCACGCAATGGGGTCGCGCCACCAGTTCTCATACGAGACCCCCACCGACATGTACGCGCCGTACGCCGAGGCAATGCTCGAAGCGCTCGCCGCGGTGTCCGGGTCGGATTGGACGCCGGTGTTGGAGCGCTCTTGGAAGGCGGCACTTGATCGGGTCAACGAGATGATGACCGCCGGCTACCTCCCGACGTCGCACTAAGCTCGCCCACAGCTGCAACCATCACACTGTTGAGACCTGAGATCTAGCGAGCGCCCTACTCCACCTTCCGCAACGTATTCTCGTCCGTGTGCGCGAAGATGTCGCTCTGCCCTTTGATCTGCAGCTGCGTGTTTTGCGCATAGGAGAACGACCCATCGTCGTTCACGGTGAGCTCGACGTCGTAACGGACGGTTTTGAATTGTTCGTCGAGGAACGGCCCCGAACAGATTCCAAACACCGCGCTGCCTACCTCAGCAGAAAGCTTGAACGACTTCGCGTCGGGCTCCACCGTGCCGCCTGCCAGAACCGTCACGCCACGCGGAACGATGAAGGTCAGCATCACTTGACGTGCAGCCGCATCCCAGAGCCAATACCCAACTTCCTCGTGAAATGGGTCCTCGACACCGAGGCGCCATGCTGTCTTGGCGTATCGAAGCCCGTAGAGCGACTGTTCGTGATTCTCGACGAGTCCGATGGGCTCCAAGACCACGCGCTCGCGGAATTCATTGCGCTCGACGCTGACCTTGTCGTCGTCGGGTGCCAGGTCGACCCCGCTCGTGCCTTCCCAGGTGCCGGCAAAGGGTGCGAGCGGGCCCAGTTTGAGGATGTTTTCGTCGGTCATGGGGGAAATGTGTCTCAGGGACAGTGGCAGCGCCAGCGACACCTCTGATCTTCGGGCCGCGGGCCGCGGGTCACGAGGTTGGGTGTCAGCGAAATGGCTAGCGCCACGGCAGCCCTGGCTGCTCCAGCGTCCCGCATTCCAGTGCGCCGAGGAACGCAACCACCGCAGCGAGCTCGTCCGCGCTGAGACCACGGTCGGCCAACAATGCGCTCTTGTTCTTGTTGTCGATGCCCCCAGTCGCCATGACCTTTACGGCCTCGGCCAAGATCGCCACCGAGCCATCATGGAAGTACGGGGCACTCTTGGAGACATTGCGCAGGGAAGGCACTTTGAAGGCCGCCCAGTCCACGTCTTGCTTGCTGATCTTCGAGCGACCAATGTCGACTTGGTCTTCAGCCTTCCCAGCGGTGCCGATCCCGACGTTGTAGTAGAGCCCGCCGGGGACGCCCATTGCGCTCGAGAAGAGCGGCGGCGTGTGGCAGACGGCGCATTGCCCTTTGCCCGTGAACAGCGCCCAGCCTTGCTTCTGCTGATCGCTGAGCGCGGTGGCGTCGCCCTTCGCATAGCGGTCGTACGCGGTGTCGTTGCAAATCAGCGTGCGCTCGTATGCGGAAATCGCTTTTGCAATCGTGTCCGGCGTCACTCCCTCTTCGGGGAACACCTTCTTGAACTGCGTCTCGTAGCCCTTGATCTTCGCGAGCTCCGCCGCCTTGGCCGCGAGGTTCTCTTTACCTACGCCCATGTTGCCGCCGCCCCACGCGCCCTTGGCTTGCGCCTCGAGGCTCCCGGCTCGACCGTCCCAATAGAACGCCTCGAAGTACCCGGTGTTCCAGATGACGGGGCTGTGCCGTGTGAGTTGCTTTTCCTTCGCACCCACGGCAAGCGGCGTCTCACCGCCATTGCCATGCTCGTTCTGGTGACACGAGTAACACGAGCGCGACGCATCGGCGCTCATGCGAACGTCGAAAAAGAGCTGGTGACCAAGCGCGATTTTCCCCGGAGTCTGAGGGTTGTCCTCGGGGATCTTCATCTGCGGAAAGTCCAAGGGAGCTAGCGGCAGCTCGACCTTTTCGGCGGCCCGTTCCGTAGGCGGCGCGGCTTTTTCCTCGGCGGGCTTGCTCTCGCAAGACGCGAGGCCAAACGCGAAAACGACGGCAAGTATGGCGGTAAGTGCACGCCAGGTGCTGGATGTGCTCGACATGCCGCGATACTACCACGCGGCTACACGAGCGCACACACCGGCCATCTACACCTCGAGGCTCAGCTCCGCATGCCTCGCATGTAGTGCTCTGTGGCGTCTCACTTTGAGGACTCGCCGGGCCAGTGCAGCGACAAACAGAGCGCCGGTACGCAAAGCCCGAAAGCCTAGCGGCGAACGCTGGGATGCCTCCGCATACGCGCACTTCCCGAATTACTAGCGCGTTGTCGTGAATCGCTCAGCCAACTGCCGCGCCTCGACGATGTTGTCCTCGATCGAGCAGTAGGTCCATGAACCGTAGCGGCCGATAGAGTGGACATCTTGTGCGGCCAGCAGCTCCTTCTTTGCCGCGGCCTCGGCATTCGACTTCGTCGTGATGTGAACGTAAGCGGGATCGAGCAAGACTTCGTGGGAGGCAACGAGTGTCTGGCTCGTCAGAACACCGCAGGCTTGGAGGTCGGCCAAGACCCGCGCTTTCATCGCGCCACGCGTGTCCTCGGAGACCTCCGCGTCACCTGGCAGGCCGACCTCGACGTACAAGCTCATGCGATCCGAACAGAAGATGTTGTCGTAAAAACCTACGCGATAGAACGACAGCTCGCGTTGCGGGTAGTAGACCCAGTGCACGTCCCGGGGACCCTTGCTGTCAAAGCCCAGGTTGAAGACCTGCACCTTGTTGTGGCTGAAGACGCCCCGATCATAGCTCACGTCGCACATGTCAAGCAGAGCAACCAACGGAACGCTGCTGATGAGTGCGTCGTAGCCGACCTGGCGTTTGGTCGTCGTCGCGACCTTGCTCTCGAGGTCGATGCCTAAGACCCGCTCGCTCAGGGCGATTCTCTCGCCATGGACCCCCTGGGCCAGTGCCTCGATATATTGAATCGCCCCGCCCTCAGGGTACGTGAACGTGGCGTTGTAGCCCTCGTTCTTCGAAGCATCCGCATTGCGAAGGATCTCCTCGACGCTAGCGTGCGGAAAGAAGCGGCCCATCGCGTCAGCATCGAGGGTGGCCAGGTTCGTGGCGTAGAGCTTTTCGTTGTATGGGATAAGGAACTTCTCGGCGATACCGCGGCCGTAGCGGGCGTAAAGCATGTCTTTGAAGCTCGCGCCCGTCTCTCGTCGCCGTTCGTGGAGGTCGCGAACGCAGCTCTGGTACTCCTCCTCCGGAAGCTGGTGGATGTTCCTTTGAAACGGGAAGTCGATGAACCGATCCGCGTACCAAATTCGGCTGTCGCGAGCGACGCGAAGGACACGCTGGGCGCCCATGCGATCGACGAGGTATTTCTCGATCTCCGGGTACCGGAAGTGAAAGAAGTGCCCCGAATAGTCCCAGACGAACCCATCACGTTTGACCGTGCGGCAGTAGCCCCCGATCTCATCTGCAGCGTCAATGATCAAATAGTCATCGTTGGCTCGCCAATCGGCGAACGCAAGGCC
>CAZHPJ010000033.1:0-12273 GCA_964534585.1 uncultured Sandaracinaceae bacterium
GTATCCGGCGATGCCCTCGGACAAAGGCCCGTTGCCAGGCTGTGATTCGAGCGCTGTCTCCGGGTTGTTGCCGACTCGGTAGAAGTACTTGAGCGTCGGCCCGCCAGTCGCATCGGGTTTGGGGACGACCATCGTCGCGCGCGCAGAAATGAAGACGCACTGCTCATGGGCCGTGAACCGTAACGAGGCGTCCCCGCTCTGGGCGTTGCCGGTCACGACGCCCACAGTGCTCAGGGCGCCACCGCCGCTGAAGCGCCAGCCGCCCGGCACCGTTGCGCTTACCGCGAGCTCGAAATCGCCATCCAGAATGAAAGTATCGTTTCCGCACTCGGCCTCCGACACGACCTCGACCGTATCGACGACGAAGTCGCGCACGTCGGGCTTGGGGCTCGGCAGATCCGTGGCCGGGAGTACGAACGCGATCGATCGCGCCAGCCCCTGGGTGTGCGGTGGCAAGCAGACGGTGCTGACCGTCGTTTCGCCGTTGGCGACTAGCTCGGCGACCAACTTATCGGCTACCAACACCTGGAGAGCACGATCGAGCGTGCCGTTCCAGAAAAACCGGAGCGCCTGGCTCGTCATAGTCGAAGCGAGGGGTAGCGATGCAGTTCCCACGATCGCCGCGGCGCTACCAACGGTGGCGGTTTGAAGCCGAGCTGCACGTGTCCCGTTCTGGCCGATACCGTCTTGCACCGAGGCATCGCCTATCGTGGTCCAGGCGGTCCCATCGCCTTCAAAGTCACCGTCGGCCACGAAGCCCGGATCTGGGCATGCGAGCCCCAGGTCTTGTGCACGCATCACTTCGAGGCGATCCACGACCAACCGATCGGCGCTGTCGAACCTCGGACAACGGACACTGTACCCATCGATGCGAAACTCCACATTGCCGCGGAAGCCCGCTTCGCCGAGGCAGGTCGTCTTGGTGGAGAACTCATCGCTCTTCGGGAAGCGCATCCAGTGCTCATTGATCGCCACCTGAGGGCGAGCCTCGGTCAGTGGCGCGCTTTCGCCGAAGTACGTGATCTCGAACGCAAGCGGTTCGGCACGATCGTAGGGCGGCATGGCGAACGTCTGTGACACACTGGAGTTGTCACAAATCGCGTCGCCGGACCACCTCACCTCGCCGGCATCCTCGCCGCCTATCGCCGTGGCATCGAGAACCGCTCCTCCCGACGTCGTCCATGGTGCCGGGTCGTCGAATCCGGGAGCCAGCGGCGCGCCCGCGAACTCGCAGCCACTTCCGGCGTCTTGATAGGCTGGCGCGCAGACGCAGACGCGACCCGCGCCGGAGGATGAATCGCATACCTCGTGCGCCGCGCAGTCGCCGTCCTCATTGCACTCGCACTCGACCGTGTCGCAGATGTCGGCATCCGGCGGTTGTCCCGCGTCGTCGAGACCCGCGTCTCCGTCCGTGCTTGCGGTGTTTCCGCAGCCGATCACGAGAAACACGCAACCAATGAAGCAAACTCGCATTGCAGCTCTAGTCCACAGCAGAGACTACACGAATGGCTCCGGAACCCCTACTGCGCATGGTGACCAGCCAGTCTTTGAAGTCGCCCAGCGCGAGGTCACCCTTGGCGCGACGCGAGTCGCATCGTCAAGTCGTTGGCGGCGCGAAGCGTGACCGCGGGCTGGAGCTCGAGGGTTTGGCCCGGGAGGAGCTCGAATTTGTACGCGCGGATCAGGGTCGCCAGGACCAGGACAGCCTCCATCATGGCGAAGTGGTTCCCGATGCAGATGCGGGGGCCTCCGCCGAACGGGAAATAGGCGTACTTATGAATCACTCCAGCCCGTTCCGGGAGCCAGCGGTCAGGGTCGAAGCGAAGAGGATCGGCGAAACATTCCGGGCGGCGATGCGTGACCCACTGTGAAAAGAGGAGGGTGACGCCCTTCTCGATGGTATAGCCGCCGAGCTCGAAGTCCTCCAAGAGCTCCCGCCCAATCGTGTACACCGGCGGGTAGAGTCGCATCGACTCCTTGATGACCCGTTCGGTGTATTGGAGGCGCTGGTAGTCCTCCGAGGTCGCGCGCCGATCTCCGAGCACGGCCGCCGCCTCTTCGTGCACGCGCGCTTCGATCTCGGGGTGCTCCGACAACAGATAGAACGTGTTGGCGAGCGCGATGGAAGTCGTCTCGTGCCCTGCGAGGAACAACGTGATGCATTCGTCGCGAAGCTGTTGGTCGCTCATTCCGCTGCCGTCCTCGTCCTGTGCCTGCAGCAGCGCACTCAGCAGGTCGCCTCGGTCTTCACCGCTCTTGCGGCGTTCCTCGATCATGCCGGCGACGATGCGGTCGACATTGCGAACGGCCTTGCGGAACCGGAACATGCTCGGGGAGGGCCACCATTCGGGGGGCTGAATCGGGCTCTCGAGAACGTCGGTGTAGAAGTCGCTGATCACGTGGAGCGCGTTGCCGACCTCCCTGGCGTTGCCGCGGACGTCGGCATCAAAGAGCGTTCGGCCCACCACGTCGAGTGTGAGCTCTGCCATCGCTTTGTGGATGATGATCTCGCGTCCGTCGCCCCAGTCGCCGAGCGATCGATGGGCCGCAGCAACCATCGCATTGGAGTAGGTCCGGATGCGCCTCGGGATGAACGCGTGCGCCACCAATTTTCGTTGCTTGCGCCAGAGGTCGTCTTCGCTCGTCACCAGGCCCTGGCCCAGCACGCGCCCGAGCTCATGCGTGAAGCGATCCTTGCGCATGGCCGTGTGGCCCTGCGTCAAGCTGTGCTGGATGAGATCGGGGTCGCGCACCAGAACGTAGCGCTCAAAGAGAATCGGCAGGCTGGACAGCGGCCCGTATTCGGCTGCGGCAGTCATGTACGCGAGCTGGTCGCTCATCATCCCGCGCAGATTGCCAAGACCGAAGCGATTGGGAGGCCCAGGCGGCTTGGCGTGCTTAGGCATCGAAGAAGCGCTTCATGACGTCGATCATCTTGGGCACGTCCGCGGCGGCGGCCACCTCGCGGCACGAATGCATGGAGAGCATCGGATTGCCCGCGTCGACGGTCCGAATGCCGAGCTCGGCGGCTGTGATCGGCCCGATGGTCCTGCCACAACCGGAGTCGGAGCGAACGACGAAGCGCTGCGTGCTCACGTCTGCCTCCCGCGCCCAGCGCTCGAAGCGCGCCCAACTCTCGCCGTCGGTGGCGTACGACTGGTTGACGTTGATCTTCACGACCGGGCCAGCGCCCAACAAAGGTTGGTGCTTCGGCTCGTGCCGGTCGGTGTAGTTTGGATGAATCGCATGGGCCATGTCGGCAGAGATGAGGAACGACTTGGCGACGGCGCGATGGTAGTCCTCCGCCGAGTCGCCGCAGAGGCGCCGTAGGCAGCTTCGCAAGAAGTCCGACGCGGCCCCTTGCGCGCTGCGGCTACCGACCTCTTCATGGTCATACAAGACGACGCTCCGCGTGACCTCCGTGTCGCCTGCCGCAGCGGTCAGGGCGGTGATGCCTGCATGACAGCTTGCGAGGTTGTCGATACGAGCCGCGTGGATGAACTCCCGGCTCACACCGCTCCGGGTCGCCGGTTGCACGTCGTACGCCATCAAGTCCCAGGCGAGGATTTCCTCGGCCTTGACGTCGCCGAGCTCATCGGCGAGCAATGCGCGGAGGTCCATCACTCCGAGGTCGTTCAGCGCTACGATGGGCGCCATGTGCTTCTGTGCGTTGAGCTTGAGGCCTTCGCTGTTCACCTTGCGGTTCAAATGAATGGCGAGCGATGGCACCCGGAGGAGCTCACGGCCAAAGTCGACGAGTCGCGCGGTTCCGCCCGCAAGAAAGACACGCCCCGCGAGCGAGAGGTCACGATCGAGCCAGGTGTGCAGCAAAACGCCGCCGTATGGCTCGACGCCGAGCTGTCCGTACCCCGCTTCATTCAGCTCCGGGTTGGGCTTTACTCGTAGGTTCGGTGAATCGGTGTGTGCGCCGACCAGGTTAAACCCTGCTTCCTTGGCGGGAGCGGTGCCCATGTGAAACGCAGCGATCGAACCGCCGCCGCGAACGACGTACACCATGTCGCCGGCGCTGACGTCCCACGGATCTGCTTCGTCGAGGGGGCGATACCCGTGCGCTTCCAAGCGCGTCACGGTTTCGGCGATCGCGTGAAACGGGGTGGGGGAGGCGTCGATGTATTCGAGGAGGTCCTGAACTGGCACGTGGTTTCCTTACTTGGCCAGCGAGCGTACGCCGGCGCGGTGCACTTTACCGGGTAGCTCGCGACCTACAATAGCCTCGGCGACCTGGCCCGCCTGCCAGAGCTTCTCGAGGTCGATTCCCGTCTCGATCCCCATGCCGTGCAGGGTGTAGACCAAATCCTCGGTTGCTAGGTTACCCGCCGCGCCCGGCGCGTAAGGGCAGCCGCCTAGCCCCGCCACCGAGGCGTCGA
Source organism: uncultured Sandaracinaceae bacterium (assembly GCA_964534585.1). Lineage (GTDB taxonomy): Bacteria > Myxococcota_A > Polyangia > Polyangiales > Houyiibacteriaceae > SG8-38. Next base: position 4,389 of record CAZHPJ010000033.1, read on the forward strand.
ACGTCGTGACGCCCGCTTGCAGGCCGACGAGAACGTTGGCAAGCGCGGTCCCTCGCGTGTCATGCAGGTGCAGGGCGATCCGCTCGAGCGGAAGCTCGGCCGTGAAGAGATCCAAGATCTGCTGTGTTTGAACGGGCGTGCCCACGCCGATCGTGTCACCTAACGAGACCTGGTAGCAACCGGCACCCAGCAGGTGCTTCGCGAGCTCGAGGCCACGCTTAGGGTCGACGTCGCCCTCGTACGGACAGCCCCACATCGTCGAGACGTAAGCGCGAACCTTCAGCCCACGCTCGACCGCAGGCGCGATGACCGGCTCGAATGCTTTCAGCGTCTGCGCGATCGTCTTGTTGACGTTCTTCGAGTTGTGGGTCTCACTCGCGCTGACGAAGACCGCGATCTCGTCGACCTTGGCGGCGAGGGCGCGTTCGAGGCCCCGGGCATTGGGGCACAGGCCCGCGTAAGTGACGCCCGGCCTGCGCTCGATCATCCGGCACACCTCGTCTGCGTCGGCCATTTGAGGAACCCACTTCGGGGCTACGAAGCTCCCAACCTCGATTCGGTTGATACCCGCATCGATTAGCGCCTCGACGAGCCTGACTTTCGCATGGGTCGCCACCTGGGCGCTCTCGTTCTGCAGGCCGTCCCTCAGGGACATCTCGTACACGGATACCTTGTTCGGGAGGTTCGAATCGGGGGACATATCCTCCATCTACAGCGCCCGGGCCCTCGTGAAAAGCCGGTGGCGGTCCCTGGAGAATCGAGGCGCTCGCCCCGCAGATGCCTAGCCCCGGACACCGATTTGGTAGATACTCCGCCCGCGATGGGGACTCTGACCGCTTTGATGCTTGCTACGCCCTTGTTTGGCCTGACACTGCACGTCGATGCTTCGATGCTCGAAGCCCCAGCGGTCCTCGCAGACCCGGGGGTCATTCTGGCCATCGAAATCTCCACGGAGCTCGAGGAGCCCAGGGAGCCGACCACGGCGGACCTCATTCGGAAGCGCAACAAGATCAAGAAGGTTCACAAGTGGTTTGGCATCACCACCTGGTCGTTGATGACCTTGTCCGTCGTATCGGGCTTCATCCAGTTCTATAACCAGTACGGCTGGTGGAAGAGTCAGGCGACCAACCCCTGTGTCGAGGGTAGTGCGATCTTCACACAGAAGGCGTGCAGCGGGGTGCCGACCGCGCATGTGGCCCTGGTCTCTCTCACCGGAGCCTCTTACTTCACTACGTTTGGGCTTTCTTTCGCGATGCCCGACCCGCTCGGGGTGAGCGAGGGCAATAGCGATTTCGCCAAGCGCCTTCGCACCCACAAGGTGCTGCGCTGGGTCACCTTCGCGGGGATGCTCACCCAGATCGCCCTCGGCGTCGTCGCTGCGAATTCCACAGCGTTCGGCCTCGATCGAGCCAACGACTACAAGGCGCTTCGCGGGATTGCGACCGCCCATTTGGCCGTCAGCCTGGTGACCTATGGCGCCATGACCTGGGCTGGCGCCATCATGATCTTCTGAGAGTGACCTCGCCGACGTCCTGAATTTCTTGGAATTCGGGGCTTGCTCATACAATCACCACGCCGCTAACATCTAGGCGATAATGCTGGGGGCGGTGGGGCGGGACAAACCGCCGTCGAAAGCGTCCAAGGCACTTGCGCGATGGGGAGCTTAGGCCGCAGGATCCTTTTGCTTTTGGGGGTTTCATGAGATCAGAGAAGGGTGCAAAAATCCTTCCGGATCAGCGAGCAGGGGCACAGATGTCAGAGCTGACGGTAGCCAACTACCTGGGCCTCTTGCTGGAAGACCCGTACGACACCCAGCTCATCGAGGGGCTGCGGGGTCTGCTCAAGAGTCCCGAACCCGCCAATGATGGGCAGGACGACCCGCTTCGTTTGATCGAAGCGGCGCGCAGCGGGCACGAGCGGCGTGGCGAGTTCCTGGCCGCTTCGTGGTTGATCGAGCTCGAGTTCGAGCTGGTCGACGATGATCCCGATTTCCAAAAGGTCCTCGTCAAGGAGCTGGGACGCGTGCGGCGCGACGAGTTGATGGACGACCAAGGAGCCCTCGTCGCGTACGAGAAACTGGGCGGTGCCGACTCCGAGGACCCCGAAGTCGTGCAAGCGGTCGATCAGATTCAACAGGTCGAAGAAAAGTGGGCCAAGCTGGCGCGCCGCTTCATCGAAGAAGCGCGCGATGCCGCCGATCCCCGGCTCAAGACTTCGTTGTTGACCCGCGCCGCATCCCTGATGTGGCAGTACGGTGGCGATAAGACCATCGAGGAAACCGACGCGATCTTCGACGAGGCACTAGCGGCCGATCCGTCGCACATGTGCACGGCGCGGCAGTATGCGCTGAGCTTGCGCTTGCGCGGCCGGTGGGAAGATGTGGCGTCGGTGTTCATCCGCGCGGCTACGGCGGCGCGCACGCGCGAGGAGAAGGCCAGTGCCTGGTTGCAGGCGGCGCGTGTACTGCGGCGCTCGCTTGGAGACATGGAGGGCGCGGCCGACGCATACCGGAAGGTCGTGAAATTTTCGCCGAGCGATGAAGAAGCGCTCGGAGCGCTCGTCCGGCACTTCACCGACCTCGAGGCATGGGACGACTTGGCAGAGATGTATGAGAGCGCGCTTCGTTCCCGGCAGAAGCTCGAGGCCGAAAAGGGAATGTTGCTTCAGCTCGCGATGGTCCATTGGCGCTTTCGTGAAGACCCGGAGTCCGCAGAGCCGTTCTTCGCTCGCCTTCGCAAGATCGACGCGGCCCATCCCGGCATGTTGGACTTCTATCGCGCGCGGATAGGGGACGAGGACCTAGACGGGCGTTTGCTCACGATCATCGGGGACGCGCTTCGCACCACGACCGACTCCGAGCAGCAGCTCGTATTGGCGCGGGAGCTCGGACATCGCGCACAAAAAGCGGACCGTCCGGAACGCGCCCTGGAAGCCTGGAAGCTCGTAGAGCGGTTGGTGCCGGGCGATCCCGAGGCGCGAGTCGCGCTCCAGCACCTCTACCAAAGCAGCGGGAAGTGGAACGCGCTGTCCGAGTCCATTCGTGGCGAGATCGAAGCGACGTCGAGTGATGCAACCGAAGAGAAACTACGGCTGCTTCGCGATTTGATCCCGATCTACCGCGATGCGCTCCAGCTCGACTCGATGCTAATTCAAGTCTACGGCGAGATTCTGTCGCTGTCTCCGTACGACGCAGAAGCGTTGACATCCCTGTCGCAGCTTTACGAAGACGCCGGGCGGTGGAACGAGCTCATTCACGTTCTCCATCAGCAGGCCGAGATCGCTGCGGAGCCCGACGAGAAGGTCGCGCTGTATCTGCGAATCGCTGGCTTGTGGAGCGAGCAATTCGGCAATTTGAATCAGGCCACGGACCCGCTCGAACGCGTGCTCCGTTTGCGACCCGACCATGTCGATGCCGTGGCGCAGCTCAAGGACATCTACACGAAGAAGCGCAACTGGGAAGCCTTGTTCGGGGTGCTTGGCCGGGAAGCCGAGCTCGCCAGCGATTCTGCCGCGCGCCTCGCCAAAAAGATCGAAATGGCGGAGCTGTGCATGGGGCGCTTACACCAGAACGCGCTGGCGATAGAGCTCTGGAAAGAGATTCTAGCCGATGCGCCCGAAAGCACGTCGGCACTCGAGGCGCTGGAGAATTTGGCAGAGCGCGAGAAAGACTGGGAAACGCTGGCCAACGTTCTGGGGAGTCGCGTGGAGCTTGCGGCGAGCGACGCGGAACAGCTCGAGCAACTTCAACGCCTCGGTGTCGTCTTCATGGAGCGGCTCGCGCGTCCTGCCAAAGCGATCACCGTCTGGGAACGCGTGCTCAAGCTCGATTCGGGGAACAGCCGCGTTCGGCGAATGCTGAAGGATGCATACGTTGCCGAGCGCGATTGGGCATCCCTGGAGGTGCTCTACGAGGAAAGCAACGATTGGGCCGGTTTCGCCGAAGTGCTTGGCCACGCGGCGGAGCGAGCCGAGGAGCAGGAGTCGATTGTGGAGCTGAGCCTTCGCGCAGCGGAGGTATACCGCGAGCGTGCTGGGGAGCCGCATCGCGCCGCGCGGTATGACGAGCGCGCGCTGGCCGCCGATCCAAGAAACATCGTTGCCGCAAAGGGGCTCCTGCCGATCTACGAGAGGGATCACAAGTGGCCGGAGTACGCCAACATGCTCGAGATCATCGTGTCGGGCTCAGGTCCGGACGAGGACCTGCAGGTGCGGCTGGAGCGGGTGGCATTGCTGCGCGCTGTCTCCCTGAATCGGCTTCGTGATCCGGAAGCCTCGCTTGGTTGGGCCACGCGGGCGTACCTGTTAGCCCCGTCCGATGCGGATATCGTCGCGGGCCTCGAAGAGTCGGCAGAGGCTGCGGGCGCATACGCGGACCTCGTTGCGCTCTTCCGCGACCGCTTGGACAACGCCGCCATTCCCGATGCCGAGCGCCTCGATTTGCAGAGGCGCATCGCCGCCATCGCCGGCGAACGGCTTGGCGAGTCCCAGGAATCGATTCAGCAGCTCGAGGCGATTCTCGAGGTCCAGCCCGACGATGCCGAGGCCATGGCCGTGCTCGATCGGCTGTATCGGGCCGAGCGTCGATTCGCCGACCTTCGTTCGCTCTACCAGCGCCGCCTTCGGAGTGTGACCGACCCCGTCGAGGAGTGGGTTCTCCTCAACGAGGTGGCACAGATCGAAGAGGAGCAGCTCGGCGACCTTCCTGCCGCCGCCGAGCGCCACTGGCAGATTCTCGAAAACAACCCTCACGATACGGACGCGCTCCGAGCGGTCGAGCGCCTCTCGCAGCAGCTCAAGCAGTGGGACCGATTGGATGCCGCGCTCGAACGCCGTCTGCAATCGAAGGTAGGGGATGACGGCAGGCTTTCAGTCTATCTGCAGCTCGCGGACCTACGCCGGCTCTACCTCGAAGATTCAGCCGGCGCTCTGGAGTGCTACCGCAATGCGTTGGCGCTAGATGGTCGCAATGAAGTCGCCATCGCCGGCCTCGAAGCGCTATCCGCCGAAGGCAGCGGCATCGGCGTCGAGGCGGTCGACCTCCTCGAACCGGCTTATGCGAAGCGCGGTCACTTCGAGAAGCTCGCGGGCCTCTTGCGAAAGCGCCTCGAACAAACCGAAGACGCGGAGGAGCGGCGCGCGCTCAGGTTGCGCCTGGCGGATCTGGCAGCGTCCGAGCTCGGAGACGCGGCGGGCGCGTATGAGGCGCTCGAAGCAGCATTCATCGACAACCCGAATGATTTGGATCTCCTGGATCGCCTGGGGGGAGTAGCCGAGGCAGCGAGCCAACACGAGGACCTCGCCAAGGCGTTGGTGCTCGTCATCGATGCCGGCGAGACGGATGGCGAAGTCGAGCTGGCACTGTGCCGACGTGCTGCGGAGCTGCACGACGTGGTGTTGGGCCTTCCTGATGATGCGGCACGGTTTCACCGCCGAGTCTTGGAGGTCGAGGACGACGATGCCGTCGCGTTTGCGGCGTTGAAGCAGCTCTACACCAAGCACGAGCACTGGGACGACCTCCGCGCGCTCTATCAAGGGCGCATCGAGGCGACGACCGACGCGGGCGCCAAGCTCGATTTGCTTCTACAGTTGTGCTTCCTCTTCGAGGAGATCCTCGACGAGCCCCATCACGCGATTACTAGCTACGAGCAAGCTCTCGAGCTCGATCCGACCCACACGCCGTCGCGGCGCGCGCTGCAACGCTTGTACGGCCGCCTCAAGCGTTGGCCGGAGCTGGCCGGCCTCCTTGGGCGCGACCTCGACGAGGCTGCGGGTCAAGAGGCTGTCGATCTCGCCTACGAGCTCGCGACCATTTACGAGACCCGTTTGAATCGCCTCGTCGATGCGGTGGACCACTACGAGCTCGTGCTGGAGTCGAGCCCGACGCACCTGCGCGCGCAGGAGGGACTCGAACGGCTCATGGAGAATCGCGAGGACCGGCAGCGCGTAGCCTCGATCCTCGAGCCGATCTTCGACTCGCAGGGCGCATGGGGCGAGCTCGCCAAGGTGCTCGAGGTTCAGCTCGAGGATCTCACCGATCCGGCATCCCGCGCCGCCCATCTAGGCCGTATCGGGGAGCTGAGCGAGGGCAAGCTCCACGACGATGAGCTCGCGTTCGATGCGTATGCGCGAGCGGTACGCGAGGACGTCGCCGACGGCAGTGCGCGCTCGGATTTGGCGCGGCTAGCCTCGAAGCTAGGACGCCATCGGCAACGCGCCGAGCTGCTCGAGGGGGGACTCGCCGCCTTGGGCGACGACTTCGTCAAGACCGAGCTTCTCCTGGAGCTGGCCGAGCTCTGGGACGTGTCCGAGCCAGAGCCCGAGCACGCGGAGCGGGTCTATCAGCAGCTCATCCGGTTCGAGCGGGACAATCCGGAGATCGTCCTTCGGGCCTCACGCGCCCTCGAGCGTCTGCACCTAGCGGCCGGGGACCACGGCGCGCTTGCGCAAGACCTTCGGCGCCAGATCCAATTCGAAGAAGACCAGGCGCGACGCGACGAGCTCTTTCCGAGGCTCGCAGATCTCCTCGAAAGTACGCTGCACGATCCTGACGGCGCGATCGAGGTTCACCGTGAGTACTTGGAGCTCGATCCGGCCAATACCGACGCGTTGTCTGCCCTAGAGCGCCTTTACGAACAACGGGGGCGATGGGAGTCCTTGATCGAAGTTCTCGAGAGGCGAGCAGAGCTTGCGGACGATGAGCAGGAGCAGCTGACCCTCAGTCGGCGTGCGGGCGAAATCTTCGAAGACGAGCTCGGAAGCGTCGGGAACGCCATCACCGCCTATCGCGACGTTATTTCGCGGTTCGGCTCGGACGACGCCACGTTGGCTGCGCTGACGCGTCTCTATCGACAGACTGAGCGTTGGCACGAGCTACTCGAAATCACGGAAATGCGCGCGGAGGACACGGAGGATTCGGACCAGCGCGCAGTGTTCCGATTCCAAGCCGCTGAGCTGATGCGCGAGCACACCGGGGAGATCGAGCGAGCCTTCGAGGTGTATGGAGAGCTTCTCGAAGCGGTGCCCGGGCACGGACCCACGGTGGCGGCGCTCGAAGAATTGGCGGCGGGCTCGGACGCGCCTCTTTGCGTGGCCGCGGCGATGAGGCTTCTCGGACAGTACCAGAGCGACGGTCGATATGCGGACCAAATTCGAATGCTGGAGATCATCGCTGCGGGTGACGACCCGAGCGAACGTGTCCGGTCGCTCTTGCGGGCCATGGAGATCAGCGACGTCGGGACCGAAGACATCGACGCCGCCTTTGCGTTTGCCGGACGGGCGCTTCGAGAGGGCGTCGATCCGGCAGACTTCGATCGGGTGCTCGGGGACTATGAGCGCTACGCGGAAGCCACGGGACGGTTCTCGGAGCAGGTCGCCACGCTCGGTTCGATCGCGCCCGAGCTCCTCGACGCCGCCTTGCGAACCCAGGTGCGCATGCGGGCTGCGAGTGTCGCGCAGGAGCGCCTCGGGGACGCTGAGTTGGCCAAGGAGCAATACCAGCACGTGCTCGAGGAGCAGCCGGACCAGCTCGCTGCGCTCGACGCACTACTGGGGATCGTCGAGAGCGCGGGCGCGACCCGCGAGTTGGTCGAGCTTCTGGGGCGAAAAGGGGAGCTCTCCGAGGACCGCGAGGAGCGCGCGGCGTTATTGGTGCGTCAGGCTCACCTCTACCAAAGTGAGCTCGACGACCCCGAGGCCGCGATTGAGGCGTTGGATCGGGCGCTCGGCGAGAGCGATCATCCTCTCGCCTATGAGGGCCTCGAGCGCCTGTATCGCCGCACCCGGCGATGGGACGAGCTGGCGACGCTGTACGAGCGAGAGATCGAACAGCGCGTGGGTGATCCGGCTGCGGTTCGTTACGAGCTCGGCGACCTTTGTCTGCGTCGGC
>CAZHPJ010000034.1:0-12120 GCA_964534585.1 uncultured Sandaracinaceae bacterium
ATTGAACAACACCACTCGTTGCTCCATGTCCGTCGCGATGATCGCATCAACGCTCGCGTCGATCAACGACTCCAAGAATTCCATGGTTTTGAGCAGCTCTTGCTCGGTTTCGCGTAGGTCGGTGACGTCCTCGAACGAAATTACGGTGTGGTCCTCCGCTCCGATCAGCGGGGCAAACGAAGAGCTACAGATGATCTTGGTTCCGTCGCGCCGAACCAGTTGGATGTCCACCCCACGCGGGTACTGACGATGGGACAGTGCATCGCGAACGCGGGCTAGATCTTCGGTCGACACCACTCGTTCGAGGTCGTCGGAGGAGATCGTTTCCTCGCGGTGGCCGACGATCTCGTACGACCGGGGGTTCGCGAAAACCATCTTGAGATCAGGGCCGACCACCACGATGCCGGGTGCCATCGACGCGAAGGTCTTGGCATACTGGCGCCGCAAGTCGGCGAGCGGCGTGCGCGCGCGTAGCCGTTCCAGTCGAGTCACCAGCTCCTCTCGACGTGACCGTCGAAAGAAGATGTCATCGGCGAGCTCGTTCAACCCCGGCGGGTGGTCCTCCTCCACGATCAGCAGCAAGGGTTTTCTACGCGGCGTTTCCCACTCTCCAGCCTTCGGGTGGGCCGCGTCCAAGACCACGACCTCTTGATGGACCGCGCTGTCGTCTACGGCCTCGGGTCCGAGCCACTCGACGGACCAGGCCGTCCCCTCGAGCATCGTGACGAGCTCCTGGTACAGGTTCGAATCTCTCGAAATCAGTGCCAGTGCAGGCATGCGGTTACCAGCCTACCAGAGACGACTCCGCTGGTGGCTCTTTCGGGACGGGTGTGTAACCTTGCGCCAGACGAGGCAGGTGGCAAAGCCGATTGGCATTTTCGACTCGGGTTTGGGTGGCCTCACGGTGGCCCGCGCCATCAGCGGGGCACTTCCTGCCGAGGATCTCGTCTATCTTGGCGACACCGCGAGGGTTCCATACGGGACACGTAGCGCGAGGACCGTGGTCAAGTACGCGATCGGCTGCGCGGAGCGTTTACTGAGCTTCGACATCAAGCTTCTCGTCGTTGCCTGCAATACGGCAAGCGGCGTCGCGCTCGGGGAGCTCCAAAGTCGTCTCGATATCCCGGTTGTCGGGGTCATCCAGCCGGGTGCGCGCGCCGGGGTGAGGGCGACGCGCAGCGGGCGCATCGGAATCCTCGCGACTGCGGGCACGGTGGCGTCCGGCGCATACGAGCGTGCAATTCAGGGTGAAAACGATGCGATGAACGTCTTTGCCCAGCCTGCTCCCCTGTTCGTGCCGCTTGCGGAAGAGGGTTGGGTCAACGGCGACGTCCCGCGGCTCGCCGCCCAGCGTTACCTGCAGCCGCTGGCCGATGTCGATGTCGACACAATCGTCCTCGGCTGCACTCACTACCCGCTGCTTTCCGAGACGATTCACGAGGTAGCCGCCGAGTTACTGGGTCATGACGTGGCGATCGTGGATAGCGCCGAGGCAACTGCGGTGACCCTCATCGACATGCTGGGCGGCGAGTCCGCCGCCGTGGAGCCTTCAGGGTCTTTGCAGATCCTCGTGACCGATCTGCCGGGCCAATTCGGTGCGGCTGCCTCTAGATTCCTTGGAAAGCCGCTCCAGGGACTGGATATCCGCGCAATCGATCTCTGAGCTTGCCAGTTACAGTCTCATTGAGATAGTATATATATACTGATATGCGCGATGTAGGGGCACATGCCATCGCTGCGAGCGGGCCATCGATTGAAGGCGAAAATAGGATTTTCGCCGCGGGTGAGCTTCTCGACGGCATTTACGAAATCATGCAGCTGTTGGGCCGGGGTGGAATGGGCGAGGTCTTCGAAGCCCACGACCACCTGCTCAACCGGCGGGTGGCCATCAAGGCCGCCTGGCCGAATCCACTGATTCCGCCTCTGCGTAACGAGGCGCGGGCGTTGGCGGCGTTTCAGCATCCCAGCTTGGTGAGTGTTCACACTCTGGGGGAGCACCGCGGCATCGACTACCTGGTGATGGAGCGGGTCTATGGCGTGTCACTGACACAGCACGCTGGCACGCGTTGGGGAAGCGGCGAGCAGTTCAGCCCGGACGAGGTAGTGAAAATTCTGTTGCCCGCTAGTGAGGGGCTCAGCGTCGTGCACCGTGCCGGGCTCGTCCATCGGGACGTCAAGCCGGACAACATCATGTTGACTCCGGTCCATCGGGTGGTGCTGATGGACTTCGGTCTCGTGTTGCCCGAGTTCGACGTCAACGGGCAGCAGCGCGTCGCGGGCTCGCCGCCCTACATGGCGCCCGAAGCGTTGCTCAACACTGCAGCAACGGGCAGCGGTCACCTCGCCGACATTTTCGGTCTTGGCGTCGTCGCGTACGAGCTGCTGACTGGCGGGCGGCCATTTGCGGGCACGACAATCCGCGAAGTGATCGCATCCCACGAGCGCGGACAACCGGCGCCGCTCGCAGAGCTTCGCCCTGATTGTCCACCGGCGTTGTGCCAGGTCGTTCACGAGATGCTCAGCCCCAACCCGCAGGTGCGCCTTCAAAGCGTCGAGGCGGTCGCGTGGCAGCTGCGCGCGATCGGGGACGGGCGGCCATACGGTCACAGCCAGGCCGTGACGGGCAGCAAGGGCCCGTCGGTATTGATCGTCGATGACGACGTGGATCTCGCGAAGATCCTCACGTTCTACGTCCGGCAGATCCTCGGTCCGTCAGACATTCGCCTTGCTCACGACGGCGAAGAAGCGTTGAGCGAGGTTCAAAAGGAAGAGCCGGATGTGATGCTGCTCGATCTGCACATGCCTCGCATGAACGGTGTCGAGCTCTGCATGCAACTCAAGGGCGAAGGGCTCGCGCAGAGCTGTTCGATCATTTCGGTGAGCGCGGGTGCGCAAGAGCATGACGTCCAGCTTCTTCACCAGCTCGGGATCCATCACTTCGTCGAAAAGGGATCGAACCTGCGGGAACGGCTTCGAGCAGTGTTCGTGGCAGTGTGCGGCGATCAGGTCCTGGCTGACGACCGATCGCCCGCCTAGAGCTCGCGCATGGTTTCGGCTTCGCGCAGTTCCCGCTCGAGATGCCGAATCCGTCGTTGGAGCGAGCGAAGGTCACGCTGGGTCGCGAGGTTCAAGATGCTCGCGACGCGCTGTACCCGTCGGTCGAGCGCCCCTTCGACGCGGCCGCGGAAGCGAAAGCCCTTCATCACCAGCTGCTGAAACTTGGAATTTTGCATCAGCTTTGCGACCCTCGGGTCCTGCAAGAGACTGAAGAGGTGGTCTTTGACATCGGGCATAGTCACGGGGCGGGCTAGCCGATCACGGACTGTAGCTTGGTGGCGAGCAGCGCGTTGCCGGTGACCTTGATCTTGCCCTGCATGAAGAACTGCATCGCCGACCCGGGCTTCTCGGTCATCGCCTTCCAGTCGTCGGTAGACAGCTCGATCGTGCACTCGGCGTTGCCCGCATCGCCTTCGGTGACGCCCGGCGTATCTTTCATGTTCACCGTCCAGACGCCGCCCTCTTCCCCATTGACTTTGAATAGAAACACCGCGTCGACGGCCTTGGCCTTGTCGACGTCGCTCTCGATGGAGCGGGGAATGTCCTGAGTGAATGAGGTCTGCGCGTTGGGCACGGGCGCAGAGCTAACAACGCGCTCTGAAGGGTGTCAAGCCGACCCGTGTCAGGTGCCGGTTTCCAAATCCTGTGCGAGGTACGCCAGAATGACTTCGTCGAGCGTCTTTTGGGTCAGGACATCGTGCCCGAACGGAGCCGCGGGTGCCTGTGAAATGCGTTGGTGAGAAACGCTGCCAGCGCGAACTTGCTCGTAGCGGGGGGACCCCTCGACCAGCAGAGCTGCGGCGTGATCGAGGACCTCAGTGGTGACCTCCGTGGAAGGCGTTTGCTGGCCGTCACCGTTGCTACCGGTTTCGGCCGTGCCGTCCTCGTCGTACGCGCCGTCCCGGAGCCCAATAAACACCCGCTTGTGTTGCTCTTGCATGAGCTGCTTGACGGTGGCGGCGAGATTCTCCGCTTCGACGTGCTCTTCGTATGAGGTCTTCTCCGAGGCGATGATTCGTCCCCCGTCCGCAAAAAGCTGAGTGATGACGTGCGGCCGTTTCACACCCGAATCCTCGGTTTGAATGTGATACAGCTTTCCCTTATGGCGCACGTTCGTGTTGTACCCCACGAGCGGTGACGGACTCGCTCCCATCTCAAGATCATATCCCAGAAAAAGGGGACAGTCCCCTTTTCCCAGGGATTAAGGAAACGCGCGCCGGTTCATGCCTGGAAACAAAAAGAAAAAGACGAAAGTGCGACCGATGATCCCCCGTCCAGGAGCGCGGTACACCTGCTTCGGAGACGGATTGTGCTGTACGGATATCCACGGCATCGGGCCGCTGACCAAGAAGGAGGTCGCGGAGATGCGCCGGATCGACCGCAAATCAGCCGGTTGGAACGACGACCACGACGACTACATGCTCAACACGGCCGCGGACGGAGGCTGCGTCTTCTTGATGTCTGATCAGCGCTGCTCGGTGCACGCGCGACTCGGGCCCGAGGCCAAGCCCGATGGCTGCCGCCGGTTTCCGTTGGGACTGGTCGCTACGCCAGTTGGTGGCCGGATCACGACCGACCACCGGTGTCCCTGTCGCACGATGGGTGACCGTCCTGAGATCCGGCCCGAGGATGTCGAGATCTCGGTTTCAGACGGCGGCAGCAGACCGATCGCCGATCGCCGCATCAAGCGCATCCCTTTGAGCGCGAAAAAGGAGATCAAGTTCTCCGACTGGGAGCCGATAGAGGCGGACTACCTACGTCGGTTTCACAGCCGCGAGCCACTCCTGGCAATCCTCGATGCCGAGCCGTTCCCGGCGCTCCGCGGGACCAGCTGGGACAAACAGGCCGAGGAGTTCGTGGACGCACGCGACGGCTCGCAGTTTGGAGTCGCGATGGCTTGGGTCGGTGATACCATCAGCGCCCTCCAAAACGATCGAAGCCCGAGGCCGCCCGGGCGTCCGTGGGCCGCCGCGTTCGATCGTGCTGAAGCTCGCTCACCCAAGGTTCGCCCCAGCCGTGACGTCTTTGGCGATTGGATCGCCGATGAGGTTTGGTCGCTCAAGTGGGCCGAGGACTATCATTTTGCGCTAGCCCGCGCGGAGCTCGCCACGAGGCTCGCGATCGCCGAGGACATCTGCACGCGTCTTCGAGGGGCGGGTGCGAGGGCGGACCGAGCGGCGGCCGAGGCCGTGATGATGCTCGAGGTCATCGGCGAGTCCGACTTCTGGACCGAGGTCAAGGACTGCATGCGCGTCTCATGACCCAAGGCGAACGCGACAGCGAAGCGCTTACCCTTCAAATTGGGCGGCCTTTGCGCGCGAGGTCTACGGTCCTGCGCCACTGCAGTCTCGGATTGCCGATCGTTGCCGAGGTGCCGCCGATGCTCGAAACCGGAGAGCCGTTTCCCACGCTCTATTGGCTTACCTGTCCGCTCGCGCGCCGCCGAATCGCGCGCATCGAAGGGGAGGGCGGGGTCCGCGCCGCCCAAGCCAAGATCGCCGCCGACCCGGAGCTGAGCAAGGCGGTAGAGGTCGCGCATGCACGCTATGCGCGTGACCGCCAGGCGCGCATTCCGGTCAGTACAGCGCTCTCCGGCGAGCGCACCACCGGCACAGCGCTCTCCGGCGAGCACCATCGTCCGAGCGGGGGCGTTGGTGGGTCGTCGGGCGGAGTGAAGTGTCTTCACGCCCACTACGCCGACTTTGCCGCTGGCAATGACAATCCGATCGGCCGGGATGTGCACGACGTGATCGGCGAGCCCCGCTGCGTCGCGCCATGCCTGGCGATCGTTGACGGCGAGCTCCAGCATAATCCAGACTGGCGAGAGCCGACCGATGACGACGCCCCCCGATAGCACATCTCCCGCGAGGCTTTCACAGCGCTTGCTTTGGTGCAGTATCGTCGGGGGCTGTCTGTTGGTGTTGGCGGCTGCCGCAGCGATCGAACCCGACGCTCGAGGCTACGGCACGCACACGCAGCTCGGACTTCCTCCCTGTGGCTTCATGTTGCTCACTGGCTCCCCCTGCCCAGGGTGCGGGCTCACGACCGCTTTCGCGCACGGTATTCGCGGCCACTGGTCACTTGCAGCGAGCGCTAACCCGCTTGGGCTTGCCTTGTTCCTCGTCGTGTGTTTTTGCATCCCGCTCGGCATCACTGCCGCGTTGCGCGGCTGGTCGCTCGACGCAGTCATCGAACGCTTCGGGTTGAACCGATGGGGGCTTGCCCTGGCCGGCGGCGCCGTCGCGCTTTGGGTCGTACGGCTTGCCTCGGCGCTCTAGTCTTGGCGCTCTAGCGAATGGCGCGTCTGCTTCAACAGGTCGTCCCCACTCTTGATGCCTGCTTTCGGCGTGCTCGTGAGCGCGATCTGGATCGCGGGTCTGGGGTCGAGGCCTTCACCCCAGAGCTCTCCACGCTCGATCTGGCTTTTCAGACGCCGGAGCACGTAGCCCGCACCGCTACCGCCGGTTTCTGGCAGCAGGATGCAGAACTCGTCGCGCCGTAGACGAAAGAGGTGGTCGACCGCACGGATGCAATCTTTGAGCCCACTGCCGATGAGGGCCATCGCGCGATCGGCGGTACCATCCTCACTTGCTGCTGCGATTGCGGTCGAGTTGCTCAGCCGCACGACGATGCAGCTCAATGGATGTCCGTATCGTTCGGCCCGCGTATGCTCGTAGTCCAGGCTGATCAGCAGCTGTGACGGCGTGCCTGCGCCGGTCACGGGGTCACGTTGGTCTGCCGGTGGCGTGCTTTCGGGAATGCCGAGGCGGTCGCGTCGCGTCGCGCGCAGCACGTTGCGTACGCGTTGCTGAATCTCGAACACCCGATACGGACGGGTAAGGTAGTCTTCCGCCCCGAGCTCGATCCCGCGCTGCCGTGCCTCGAGGTCGCCTCCGTCAGTCACGAGCAAAACCGGGATGCTCGCCAGGCTGGGATCGGCTTTGAGGATCCGAAGGATCTCGAATGCATCGACCTCCGACATCTTGGCGTCGAGCATGAGTAGATCCGGGGGCCGGCGCGCAACCATTGCGAGCACTTCTGGCCCATCAGCCGCGGTCACCACGTCGTACCCCGCAGCCTCACACGCTTCGTGAAGCAAGCGAAGGTTGAAGGGATCCGGGTCCGCGACGAGAACCAAAGCGCTCATCGCGTGGTTCCGCCCACCCGTTCCCGACTGTTGCCGTTCCCCACGCTCACTACCGTATCACGCGGTTCGCGAGGCCTCCAATCTCCGTGCCTGTCCGTGTGATACGAGTAAGCTGCTCGCCGTGGTAGCCCCTGCCAGACACATCGCGACCCGCGTGCTTCACAGGGTCTCGCGCGACGACGCGTGGGCCGCGCCGACCCTCGATGCCGAGCTTCGCCGTGCCGTAGCCAGCCGTGCCGATGCGGCCCTCGCTACGCAGATCGTGTATGGCACGCTGCGGGTAGCGCCCGAGCTCGAGGCTTCGCTCGCGCGGCATGTCCGGCGTCCGGTCAAGATCGACGACTGGACACACGCCGCGTTGATTGGCGCCGCATATCAGCTGCTACACCTCGAGCGTGTTCCCTCCCATGCCGTGGTCAACGATACCGTAGAGCTCGTCCGCATGAAACGCGGCAAGAGAGTCGCCGGCTTCGCGAACGCGGTTCTTCGCAAGGTGGCGGCCGATCGTCCGGACGTTCCGCAGCCTCCGGCATCCCTCGCGGTTCCTTCTTGGCTACGGGATGCGCTTCGGTCTTCGATCGGAGCCGAGCATACCGAGGATCTTCTCCGTGTCGGGCGCGAGCTCCCATCGATCGATCTGCGTATTCGCACCGACGCGGACCGAGACGCGATCACCGCGTCCATCCTTGCCGCGCACCCCGATGCCTTGGTGTCGCATACCGAGCTTTCGGCGCACGGCTTGCGTGTCAGTGGTGCGGGCGACCTGCGCGCGCTCCCCGGCTACGCCGAAGGCGCCTTTGCCGTGCAGGAGGAAGGCGCGCAGTTGATCGGCTCGTTGCTGGACGTCCAGCCCGGTGAACGTGTGTTGGATGCCTGTGCGGGGCGCGGAGGCAAAACTGCTCAGCTGCTCGAAGCGGTCGGCGACTCTGGCAGCGTCGTGGCCACTGACCTCCATGAGCACCGTCTCGAGCAGATCCCGCGCGAGCTCACGCGGTTGCGCTTGAACCCCAGCCGAGTCGAAACCGCGTGCGTGGATTGGACGGTTGGCAAAGGTAAGGTGCGCGGCGAGTTTGATCGCGTGCTGGTCGATGCCCCTTGCACAGGCCTTGGCACCTTGCGCCGTAGACCTGAAATTTTACTGCGCTGCGGGCCTGAAGACGCTGCCCGCATGGGTGAGACTCAGAGGCGTGTGCTCGAGAACGCCGCTTCGCTGGTTCGACCGGGTGGAACCCTCCTCTACGCCGTCTGCTCTCCGCTGAAGGACGAGGGTCCCGGGGCGATCGAGGGTGCCGATCTGCCCGAATTCGAGCTTCGAGCTGAACATGCTTCGCACTTGAAATCACTGTACTTTAGATCCAATGGCGCCCTCGAAATCGGTCCGTGGGTACGAGACGCTGGCCCATGGGCCGATGCCTATCAAGTTTATATGTGGGTGAATGTAGGATAGCTCGTTGACACATCGCCGCGACAACGCTAGATTCCGCCGAGCTTGAAATACGGGGCGTAGCGCAGCTTGGTAGCGCGCACGGTTCGGGACCGTGAGGTCGGAGGTTCGAATCCTCTCGCCCCGACTAGAATTGAACACTGCGATCACAATTGCAGCGGAGGCATGATGGCAAAGGCGCTACCACCGGTAAGAGTTCTCGTCGTCGATGACGACCAGGCGATCTTGGAGTTCATGGAGACGTTCCTCACCAAGGACGGCTTCGAGGTCACGACACTTGCCAACGCGAAAGACGCTCCGGAAGCAGTCAAAGAGGGTGGTTATCACCTCGTCGTGCTCGATCTGATGATGCCCGGCCTGGGCGGCGTCGAGGTTCTGGAGCAGATTCGCAAAGTCGATAGCGACGTCGCCGTCGTGATCTTTACTGGTTACCCGTCGCTCGACACCGCCGTTCAGTCGATGAAGCTCGATGCGGTCGACTACCTCAAGAAGCCCTTCAACCCTGACGAGTTCCGCGAGGTTCTCGACCGTGTAATGCGCAAGAAGGGGCTCCTTCGCACTCCCGAAGAGAACCTGCACCGGGTCATCGGCGAGACGATTCGTGGGCTCCGTAAAGATCGTGGTCTCACGTTGAAGCAAATGGCTCGCCGCACTGGGCTGAGCGTATCGCTTCTCTCACAGATCGAACGCGCGGAGTCGAGCGCCTCGATCAGCTCGCTCTACAAGATCGCAACCGCACTCGACGTGCGGATTCAAGATCTGTTCGGCGAGTACTGAGCTTCGTTCATTGCGCCGTGGCTGCCGGTGCCTGTAGGACATCGATCAGATGTGCGCGGAGCAGTGGGTCGTCGATGACTTCGAGCGCTCGGCGGCCGTTCTTTGCGGCGTCGTCGGCTCGATTGTCCGCCTGCAGCAGCTCGACGAGACGCACCCGCGCATAGAGGTCGTCCGGCGCGACCGCGGTCCACTGTTCGAGCAGCCTGATGGCTCTTCGGTGATGTCCGTGTGACGCGAGCTGCTCAGCCGAAGCTCGCGCCCGGAGCTGTGGACCATCGGCGGAAAGTGCGTTCACGTGGGCGTAGTAGGCGGCCGCCTCATCAAAGTGGCCTGCTCGCTCGAAGAGCGCGGCGAGCGCCGCGCGCTCGGCAGGGCGCTTCGGGTCGAATAGTCGCAGGCCTGCGCGCAGGTCGCCTTCTTCGAGATAGATTTCTGCGAGCCTCTCTCTAACCGCGAGTGAGTCGTGTGGCGCCTGGCTCAACGCTTCGGCTGCCGCCCCCTGTCGGCCTTGTGACATCGAGCATTCGGCGAAGGCCATTCGTGAGGCTTCGAAGCTCGCGGCGCCGAACGGGACATCCGCCAGCACGGTAGCCGCTTCGATGTAGTCGCCACGGGCAAGGAGCGCGCGCCCCTTCGAGTACTCGACTCGCGGAGAGGCGTTGGCGGCTTCCAACAACCGGAGCGCTCTGTCGGCCTCTCCGATTCCCAGCAGCAGGTCGACATGCTCGAGCACACCTCCCAGGCGCTCGCTATCTACGGTTGCCAAGAACGCCGCCGCCACTTCCCGGTCACCACTGCTCACCAGTGCGTACAACCACAGAGCGATGTTCTCGGGCGTGTCCGATGCTTCCGCCAACATGCGCGCTGCCAGCGCGGGTTGGCCTACTTCGAGCGCCAGCTTTCCGGCCTCCTGGGCGCGATCCGCGGGAATCGAGCCCGGCTCGATCGCGAGGGCACGCGCCAAGATATTCGCGTCCCCCACGCGGTGTGCCAGATCGATCAAGACGTGCAGCGCATGTTCGGACGGTGTTCCTAGCGAGGTTTCGATGTACTCGAGCAAGACCGCTTGCGCCCTCTGCGTATGCCCGCCCGCGAGGAGCACCTGTGCGATCGCGATGACCGGCTCATCCCATGTGGGCGCCCAATCTTTGGCGCGCGTGAACGACGAAAGTGCTTCGCCGTCCTTGCCTCTGCTGTGTTGGATGCGCCCCTCCGCGAGCGCGACCCTCGCCGACTCCGGATAGCGGCGGCGCGCCAATGACAGGGTGCGGTCGGCGCGCCGCGCCGCGCCGCTCAGCTCGTACTCCTCAGCCAACCGGGTCATGAGCAGGACGTCGTCGGCGGGCGCGGCGGTCGCGGTTTCGAATGCCATGGCCGCTTCGCCATGTCGTCCCATCGCCGCTGACACTTCGCCCTCGATAAACCACTCGTACGCGTACGGAGACACGAACGCGCCGTGTTCCACTCGTCCATCGACGACGCGGGGCACGGAGCGCAGCGTTGGGGACGCGCATGCAGCGACCCCCAGCAAAAATATCGACCCCAAGCGGCCCACCCCGGGATCATAGTGGACGGGGTCCTTGGAGGCTCGGTTGCCCGGGGCGCGGCAGTTGACTTCGATGCCGCGCACCCCTAGAACTTCGCGCAGCGCGAGCCCGCGTTTGCACTGATTCCGCGCTTGAAGCCAGGGAGAAGACGATGGGTCCGATTTGGATGACGTTGCTGTTGGTGAGCACCCTCGGGTTCTTTTCCTGGTCCGTTTTTAGGCGGTTACGGCAGGTCAAGGTCGGGGTGCCCGACTCGCGTTTCGCTTGGACCGGTGAGCAGATCGCCGACCGGATGAAGACCCTCTTGGTCTACGCCTTTGGGCAGAAAAAAATGCCCAACTACACGATGGCTGGGTTCGCCCACGTAGGCATCTTCGTTGCATTCCAAGTGCTCCTTCTCAATAGCCTCATGCTCTGGGGACGCGCGTTCGATACTGGGTTCGATTTTTGGGGCCTGCTGAGCACCGACCACCTATTCGGCAAGCTGTACTCCTTCGTCAAGGAGCTTGCCGCGTTCGCCGCGATCGTGGGCTCGATCCTTTTCCTTTACCTGCGTTGGGTGAAGCGCGGCGAAGACAGCGGTGACCCGAAGGCCGTCCAGGACAAGCCTCGGATGACGCTCGGCCACCACGCCAATCGCTACATCTTCACCGAGCCAATCCTTATCCTCTTCATCATCATTACGATGATGGCCGCCGACTTCCTCTACGTCGGGTCGTCGCTCGTGCTCGATGCGCGCGCCTATGGCGATCCGATCCACGCCGGTTGGTGGGAACCGTTCGGCGGCATCGTCGCGCAACTTCTCTCCAATGTCGAGAACACACGACTGGTCACCGCGTCCCAGCACATGGGTTTCTGGTGGCACTCCGCGTTCGTTCTGATCTTCTTGAACATCCTGCCTTACTCGAAGCACTTCCACGTCCTCACGGTCATGCCGAACGTCTTTGCCTACGAGCGTAGACCGAACGCGCTTCTCAAAATCGAGGATCTCGAAGGTAAAGTGGAGCGCGAAGAGTCGCTGGGCATCAATCAGCTCGGCGACCTCACGTACAAGCACATCCTGGACCTGTACACCTGCACCGAGTGCGGGCGCTGCAGCGACAACTGTCCGGCTTACATCACCGGCAAGAAGCTCTCGCCAAAGCACC
>CAZHPJ010000035.1:0-12118 GCA_964534585.1 uncultured Sandaracinaceae bacterium
TATCGTTCGAGCGCTTTGGCGCAGGAGAAGACCGGTGAGTTTTGGGTCGGCGGGCGTCTGATGGGGAACGTGACGCGCGGGGACTTCGAGCACTGCGAAGTCGGCTTGTTCATCGGCAAGAACCCTTGGCAGTCCCACGGCATCGCGCGCGCGCGCGTGACGCTCAAAGAGCTTGCGAAAGACCCGAAGCGAGCGCTAATCGTCATCGATCCGCGCCGAACGAAGACCGCCGAGCTTGCAGACATCCATCTGCAGGTGAGGCCGGGGACCGACGCATGGCTTCTCGCCGCGCTCGGGGGCGTTCTGGTTCAAGAGGACTTGATAAACCATCCGTGGATCGAGGCGCACGTCGATGGCGTCGAAGACGCGCTGGCTGCATTTCGTGAGATTCCCATCGCCGAGTACAGCGCGATTTCGGGCGTCTCCGAGGCCCTGGTGCGCAAGACCGCGCGACGCCTCGCCGAAGCCGAGAGCGTGGCGATCTTCGAGGACCTCGGCATTCAAATGAACCGCTACTCGACCCTCAATAGCTACCTCAACAAATTGCTTTGGGTGCTCACCGGCAACTTCGGGAAGCGCGGCGCGCAATACGTTCCCACGCTGATGGTGAGTGTCGCCGGCAAGCTCGACGGGTTGGCCGCTGGGGCCGAGGCCAAGCGCAGCCCCGTCGCGGGCGACCGCATCATTTCCGGGCTGACTCCCTGCAATTCGATGCCCGACGAGATCCTCACGGACCATCCCAAGCGCTACCGGGCCATGATCGTCGAAAGTGGCAACCCCGCCCATTCCGTGGCCGACAGCCAACGCATGCGTGAGGCGCTTAGGTCCCTCGACACCCTGGTCGTCATCGACATCGCCATGACCGAGACGGCGCGTCTGGCCGACTACATCCTTCCCACGCCCACGCAGTATGAAAAAGCCGAGGCGACCTTTTTCAATTTCGAGTTTCCGGAAAACTACTTTCATGTTCGGCGACCGGTGTTCGATGCGCCCGAGGGTGTGTTGCCGGAGGCCGAGATTCATGCCCGACTCTGCGAAGCGCTTGGCGCGTACACGGACGAAGACCTTGCACCGTTGCACACAGCTGCAGCGCAGGGGCGAGCTGCCTTCATCCCCGTCTTCTTTGGGACCGTGCTCAGCAATCCGAAGCTCGCGCCCCTGGCGCCGGTGATCCTCTATCGCACGCTAGGGCCACATCTTCCGCCCGGCCTCCAATCGGCGGCCGTAGTCTGGGGACTCGTGCACCGGTTTGCCGCTGCCTATCCAGATTCGCTTCGCCGCGCGGGGTTTTCGGGAAGCGGGTTCGAACCTCCCGAGAAGCTCTTCGATGCGATCCTCGAGAGCCCGTCTGGGGTGGTGTTTGCAGTCGACGAGTACGACGACAACTGGACTCGACTCAAGACGCCAAGCGGCAGGATCCAAGCTTCCATCCCCGAGCTGCTCGAGGAGCTCGCAAGCCTAGGCGAAGCGACCCCGGGTACGGGAGACAGCGCCTTCCCGTTCGTTTTGTCGGCCGGCGAACGGCGCTCGTTCACCGCGAACACCATCCTACGAGACCCAGAATGGCGAAAAAAGGATCCGGAGGGGTCGCTGCGCATCAATCCCGAGGACGCCACGCAACTCGGCGTGGCTGATGGCGATCGTGTTCGGCTGAGCACGAAGCGCGGCTCGGTTGAAGTGCCTATCCAAGTATCGGGCACGATGCAGTCGGGTCACGTGTCGCTCCCGAACGGGTTCGGTGTCGATCACACGTCGAATGGCGGTGACCGCATTCAAACCGGCGTTGCGCCGAACGAGCTGACGGCCAGCGAGGACCGGGACTGGCTCGCGGGAACTCCCTGGCACAAGCACGTCGCGGCGCGCATCGAAGCGCTCGGATAGCTCAGAGCTGATCTTTCGTGGCCTGCAAGAGCCGTCGCGCTTCGGTCGCGACCTCCTCGATCGAGGAGGTCGGCACGAGCTCGAACATGGCCTTGGGGTCCGCGAATGAAACCAGCGCTCCGCCGTCCGACTCCTGCACGACCACGTTGCACGGCAAGAGCAAACCGATCAACGACTCGCCTTGGAGCGCTTTGTGGGCGAGCTTCGGATTGCATGCGCCGAGAATCACGTAGGGCCGGAAGTCGACGTCGATCTTCTTCTTCAGAGTCTCTTTCACGTCGATCTTGGTCAGCACACCAAAGCCGTTCGCTTTGAGCGCCTCCACTACTTTTTCGAGGGCCTCGTCCACCGAAACGCCATCGAGCTGCTTGGAAAACGCGTAGCTTGAGTCGTTCATCTAAAGTCTCCTGGGATCGAGTGTGTCCCAAGCGATCCCGACGCGCTACACTCACTCGCGCGTACAAGACGCTTGCCGATGCCGCCGAGGTCGAGCACGCGGTTCGACGTGTAGCCAGTTGATCTAGGGTACCCGGCCGGCGATCACGTAATGATAGGGAAGCGATTCCTTCACGACCTCTACCGCAAAGCCGGCCACTTCGAGCTCGTGCATGACTGTATCGTATGTGAGCCTCATCTGGGGCGGAGGCCCCTCGGGGCTGTCCTTCACGAAGTCGACGATGAGGACTAGGCCTCCCGGCCGTAGGGATGCGAGGAGCTTTTCGGCATAGTCCGCCCGCTCGGAAATGTGATGCCAGGTATTGGCGACGAGGATCCGATCGACCGAGCGAGGCGAGAGCGCGGGGTCGTCCGGGGTGACCATTTCGGGCCGTACATTTCTAAGCTCTTCGCGCTCGACTCGCGCGGACATCCAATCTATCGAGGAGCGGTTGGTATCGAGAGCGAGCACGCGGCCCTCAGGGCCGACCGCCTCGGACAGATAGCGAAGGAAGTACCCGGTTCCGGCCCCCAGATCGACGACCGTCATGCCTGACTGGCATTCCAGGAGCCCGATGACCTCCTGCGGCCTCTGCCAGCCGTCTCGCTCCGGTTCCTCGAGCTGATCGGCGTAGGTTTGAAGATCGGGAAGCCCACGCTCGGAGCCCCTCGAGTGGTCGCGGGTCGCTATGAGGGCCGTCGTGCCAGGCTCATTTTGAGACGATCTCCCGTTGCAACCCGCGCATAGGGCTGTCACAAGCGCGAGTAGAGAAATTGCTCTCGGGGTCATTCAGGTCACTCGATTCGCAGGTTTTACAATTAGTGACATTTTTAACCCCGGCAAATGACTTCGCACACTTAGAAGACGAAAAAGTATGCTTCTTAACTCTACGCAGGTACGACAAAAATTGCGCGTAACTACCCTGGGACTATGCTGGCGCTCGTGCTCCTGAGTTCAGAGGGGAAGGAAAAGGAACTCCATGAAGAGACAACTCAACTCATCTCTCACCGTCTTGGTGTGCCTCACCCTTTTCGCGACCATGTTGATTGGCTGCAAAAAGGACACTGAGGAGCCCGAACCCGAAGTGACGACTGGCTCCGAAATTCCGGAGCCCGAACCCGAAGTCGAGGTCCAGCCCGTCGAGCAGCCGTGCGTCGTCGAGACCGTGTATTTCGCGTTTGATTCGTCTGAGCTCGATAGTAGCTCGCGTGCCGCGCTTCAGGAAGTGGTGGAGTGCTACCGCGGGCAGCAGGGCTCGAGCGTGTCGCTCCTTCTCACCGGTGCGGCCGATCCGCGCGGCACCGAGGAGTACAACATTGCGCTCGGAGAACGCCGTGCTCAGGCCGTTCGCAGCTACCTCACCTCGCTCGGCTTGGACGGAAGCAGCATCTCGACCACCTCCGTGGGCGAGGAGATGGCGACCGGTACCGACGAAGCCGGCTGGGCTCGTGACCGTAACGTGAGCGGCTCCGAGAACTGACGCGTTGGGGGGACCGGAACAACTCAATCCCTGGCAACTCGTGGTCGGCGCTTCGCCGGTCGTGCAGTTCGTCCTGCTGGCTCTCGTCTTCATGATGGTGATGTGTCTGTACATCATCGGCGCGAAGTGGGTTCGTTTGAGGCAGGTCACTGACCAGAGTCGAGGGTTCCTTCAGCTGTTCTGGTCCGAGGAGAGGGCTCGCACTTGGGACGCCAAGGCGATGAACGACATTCACGGCCAGTCGGCGAATTACGATCGATCGCCGATCGCAACGGTGTTTCGCGCGGGGTATCGTGAGCTAGCGCGAATCGCGCGGACCGGGCGTCCCACGAAAGCGGACATCGCGAATGTGGAGCGCGCGCTTCGGAGGGCGCAAAGCGCGGAGCTGACACGGCTCGAAAACAAGGTGTCGTTCTTGGCGACTACTGCGTCGACCGCCCCTTTCATCGGCCTTTTTGGGACGGTCTGGGGCATCATGAACTCATTCATCGCGATCCACGGTGAGAAGAGCACCGGGCTGGACGTGGTTGCACCGGGCATCGCCGAAGCGCTCATCGCAACTGCGATGGGCCTCGCGGCGGCGATTCCTGCCGTGATGGCCTACAACTACTTCGTCCGGCGCATTCGCGTGGTCGATAGTGAGACGGCGGCGTTTGCGAGCGACTACCTGAATATCATTCGTCGTCACTTGTTGGTGGAGTAGCCGATGGCGTTTTCGAACGGCAGCGGAGGAGGGGGGAGTCCGCTCAGCGAGATCAACGTCACTCCGCTGGTCGACGTCATGCTGGTCTTACTGATCATCTTCATGATTGCCGCGCCGATGCTGACGACGGGCGTCAACGTCGACCTTCCGAAAGCCGACGCGCCGCGAATGGATATCGACAAAGAACATCCGCTAATAACCGTGCAGCGCGATGCACGGATCTTTCTCTTCGACGAAGAGGTCTCGCTCGACGTGCTGCGGCAGCGCCTCTTGACCGACGAGCGGATTCGCAACGTCGACGAGGTGTTCGTGCAAGCGGACGAGCAGGTCCCATACGGTGTGGTGGTGCAGGTTCTTGCGCTCGTGCGCCAGGCTGGCATCGGAAAGATGGGGCTGGTCACCGACCCGGTCACGCGAGAGCCGAGATAGGCCATGGATGAGACGAGCGACTGGCGGGCCCTCTGTCTTCTGGAGACCGAGCAGCCGACGCTGACGGAGATCGCGGGGGGAGTTGGCTTCACGCTGGCAGCCTTCGTCGTGAT
Organism: uncultured Sandaracinaceae bacterium; assembly: GCA_964534585.1. Lineage (GTDB taxonomy): Bacteria > Myxococcota_A > Polyangia > Polyangiales > Houyiibacteriaceae > SG8-38. Next base: position 5,043 of record CAZHPJ010000035.1, read on the forward strand.
TCCCGCGCTAGCTTTGTTGAGCGCGTTCGTGTTCGGCGGGATGCAATCGATCTTCGGGGGGGCGTCGATGATCTGCCACCGGCGCGAATCGAAGTGATCGAGACGCGGTTCGTGCGCCTTGGGAAGCACAGGGAGCCCCGGAAATTGCCAAGCAAAGAGATCCCCAACGCGCAGCAGACCGCGCCGGTGCCACAAGCACCGGAATCCGAGCCCGTGGCCGCGGCGCCGACGGGTAAAAGGGAAAAGGGCCTGGCGAAACCCAGGAAGAAGCGCAACGAGGGCGACGAGGATTTGCTCTCACAGCTAGGCGAGCGGGCGGTCGCGATTTCCGATCTGACGAAGGCGCCCGAGCTCGAGGGCGACCCGGAGGGTATCGTCGAAGGCACCAAGGCAAGTGGGGATGAGCTGGAAATCTACCTCGGCAAGCTCTACTCGTATTTTCGGAGGGGTTGGCAGGTGCCCACGCTGCTTACCGACGAAGAGCTCCAGAAGCTCGCCTGCGTGATCGAGCTTTCAATCACGAGCGACGGGCGTGTCGGTGACTACGAAGTCAAGCGTGCGAGCGGGAACGAAGCATTCGACGAATCCGTTCGTCGGAGGATGAGTGAGGCAGAGGGTGCGGAGCTTCCGTCGCCGCCGGATTCGGTGGCAAATCGGATTCTGGGGGAGACGATTTCTCTTCGTTTCTTTGGGCGTCACGCCCGTTGAGGTTGCACATGACTTTATTTGAATTTCGACATCGATGGCTTCGGGGTGTGATGGTGGTGGGGCTTGCGCTCGGGCCGGTCGTTTTTTTTGCTTTGCCGGTCGTCGGCCAGGAGGACGCTCCTCCGCTACCTGAGGACAAGATCGTCGTCGATATCGACGCGCCGGACGAAGAGGTGTTCCGCATCGGCATCCCGAATCTAATCGGTGAGCTCGCGCAACACGTAGTGAACGGCGGCGCCGTCCTGCAAAACGACTTCCGTCTGATGCCCGGCTTTCGTGTCATCGGTCCGCAGTCCGTCCGGCACGACTACGCGAGCTTGGGCCTCGGAGTCGACCTCGGCTCGTGGGCCGTGCTGGGCGCCAATGGCGTCATCAAGGGACAGGTGTTTGGGGAGGCCACGGCCATGAGTGTCGAGCTTCGCTTCTATCAGGCGAGCGGGGGAGCAGTTCCCGCGCTGCGTCGCACCTACCGCGGGCCGGCAAGCGACCTACGCAAGTGGATGCACGACTTTGCCAACCAAGTGATCGGGGTCGTGACCGGTACGTACGGGCCGTTTGGGACTGAAATCGTGTTTGCTCGCAAGCACGGACCTGGACACAAGAGCGTCTACACCGCCGCGATGGACGGCTACGGCGTCCGAAAGGTGTCGAGCGGCCAAGGTGTGTCGATGCTTCCCGCTTTTGGGAAAGGTTCGATTTGGTACACTCGGATGACCAAGCAAGGGATGTTCATCACGAACACGCGCGTCGGAGGTAAGCGAGTCATCGGCGGCAAGGGCATCACGATGGCGCCTGCAATCTGCGGGGACCGCATGTACTTCTCTTCGTCGCGGTCCGGCAACTACGAGATCTATAGCTCGGGTCTCGATGGCAAGGGCCTGCGGCGTCTTACCGGCAGCCGCGGGATCGACGTGAGTCCGACGTGCGGACCGGGCGGCAAGCTCGCATTCGTGTCGGACCGTCACGGGAGCCCGCAAATCTTCACCATGAAGAACGACGGGACCAACGTGCAACGCGTGACGTTCCGCGGGAGCCACAACCAAACGCCGGTTTGGTGCCAGGACCCGAAGCAGCCGCTCATCGCGTTCAGTGGGCGTGACCAGAACTTCGACATCTTCACCGTCAACGTGGAGACCCAGAAGTACCAGCGGCTCACGCAAGGTCAGGGCGACAACAAGGATCCAGCCTTTTCGCCCGACTGCCGTTTGATCGCCTTTGCGTCGAACCGCCGCGGCTCGCCAGGCGTCTACCTCTCCGGGCAAGACGGCCTCGACCAGAACCAGGTGATCGCTGGCGAGGCGGAGACCGTTCGCTGGGCGCGCTGAGCCGCAGAAGCCGCTTGGCTTAGTGCTGAAGGCCCTCTATTCTGCGGCGCAATGTCCCTTTGGAAGCGAGGGTGCCTTGCGACGATCGCGGTCCTCACGGTGGCTGCTCTTGCCCTATGGGTCGTGTTTGGCGGTGGCACTCTCCAGACCGACGGCGAGATCACCGCTAGCCCCCTCGACCACGGTCTCTTGAGCGCGCGTGATGAGGCGCAGCATGCGGTCATGGACGACTCGGCGACGCGCGTTCTTTTCGGCGACCTCCACGTGCACTCGACTCTGTCGGTAGACGCGTTTCAGTGGAGCTTGCCACTGGTGGGCGGGGAAGGGGTGCATCCGCCCGCCGATGCATGTGACTTTGCCCGCTTCTGCTCCCAGCTCGACTTCTACTCGCTCACCGACCATGCCGAGGCGCTGACGCCCCGCACCTGGGAGATGGTGCGGGAGTCGGTTCGTCAGTGCGACGCGGTCGGCGCGCAGGGCGGCCAACCCGACTTGGTGGCCTTTACGGGATTCGAATGGACGCAAATCGGAACGACCCCTGAGACGCACTTTGGTCACCGCAACGTCATCTTCAAGGAGACCGGCGCCAAGCGACTGCCGGCCCGCCCGATCGCTGCTCCAGGGTTGGCGTCCCAAGCCTTCCAGGATCTCGAGACGCTGCGCGCGAATTGGAAGATTCCCTTCCGGGCGTTTCCGAACCAGCAACCCTACGCCGACATGAGCAGGCACGTTCGCGACATTGCCAGGCTATCGACTTGTGCCGAGGCCCCTGCGTCGCCCGATCTCCCCGACGAATGCCGCGAGTTTGCAGAAACCCCCGAAGTGCTGTTCCGCAAGCTCGATGAATGGGGCTTTGATGCCATGGTGATTCCCCATGGCACCACCTGGGGCTTCTACACGCCGCCGGGTTATCTGTACGACAAGCAACTGCAAGCTAAGCACGACAACCCGAGGTGGCAGCAGTTGATCGAGGTGTTCTCGGGACATGGCAACTCCGAGGAGTATCGAACCTTTCGATCGGCGGAGCGGGCCGAGGATGGTTTGGCCTGTCCGCGGCCCAGCGGCGACTTCGAGCCATGTTGCTGGCGTGCGGGCGAGATCATCCGAAGCCGCTGCGACAATCCGCTGTCCGAGGACTGCGATGCGTTGGTGAAGGCCGCCCGCCAGAACTACCTGAGAGTCGGCGTCGCGGGTCACCTGACGCTCCCCGGTACAGATCTGACCGAATGGGGTAACTGTGGTCAGTGCACGGACTGCTTCGACCCGAGCTTCGAGTATCGCCCGGGCGGATCGGTGCAATACATTTTGGCGCGCGGGAGCTTCGAGGATCCAGAGCGGCCTCGGCATTCCACGTTCGGCTTCATTGCGTCGAGCGATAACCACTCGGCCCGTCCCGGGACCGGCTACAAGGAGTACGAGCGCCGAAAGATGACGGAAGCGCGCGGGCCGTCGACCGAGCAATGGCAAGAGCTCTTGTTCGGCCACCCCGCGAAGACGAAAGAGTCGGTGCCCCTCTCCGCAGCAGAGGTCTTTGCCAGGCCGCCGTTCCACCGCGTATGGCTGGAGCGTCAGGCTTCCTTCTTTCTCACAGGCGGGCTCGTTGCCGTGCATGCGAAGGAGCGAAACCGTGAAGCGATTTGGAAAGCGTTGTTTGAGCGGCATGTCTACGGGACATCCGGCGAGCGCATTTTGCTTTGGTTCGATCTCGTGAACGCGAGCGAAGGCCGCGTGCCGATGGGCAGCCGGCTCGATTTCGACGGCACCCCGAAATTCCGGGTCCGTGCAGCTGGCGCGTTTGCTCAGCTTCCGGGCTGTGCCGATGAAGTGATCGAGGCGCTGGGCTCCGAGCGCGTCGATCGGATCTGCGCCGGTGAGTGCTACCACCCGTCGGATGAACGCCGTCGGATTACTCGCATCGAGGTCGTTCGCATTGGGCGGCAAATGCAGGAAACCGAGGCGGTCGACGAGCTCATCGAGGACCCCTGGCTCACGATTCCGTGTCCGGTCGACGCCGAGGTCTGTGACGTCGAGTTTGAAGATCCCTGGTATTCGTCGGCGAGCCGCGAGGTTCTCTACTACGTGCGCGCGATTCAGGAGCCCACACCGGCGGTCAACGCTGGCTTGCTCCGTTGCGACGGTGATGAATGCGACCCTTGCTACGGCGGCTACCGCACCCCTTTCGACGATGACTGCCTGTCGATGAACCAGGAGCGCGCTTGGTCCTCGCCGATCTATCTCACGTCGCGGAACGCCGACGCGAGCCCGTAGCTCCTAGCGGTCGTCGCAACTGGCGGGCCCGAGCGCGCGCACTTTCCGCAGCTCTTTCTTGGCCTGGGGAATGAGCGGCGAGCGCTTGTGGTTTTTCAGCAGAGCCTTGAGCGCGGTGCCCGCATCGTTGCACGAACGTACCTGCAGGAACGCTTGCGCCATGTCGTATAGGGTCTCGTCGATGGCGTCGCCCCTGCGATAGGTCGACAATACCTTCTGAAACTCTCCGAGGGCCGCGGCCGCTTGGTCTTGTTTCAAGTAGCTCGAGCCGATCATGTACTGCGCGTTGTCCGCGTGTTCGTCTTTCGGGTATCGCTCCACGTACGCCCGTGCGAGGGCTCGGGTGTAGGAATGCTTGTTGATGCGATACGCCTTCGTCAGCGCTGCCCAGTGCGCGCTCTTGCTCTTGGGTATATCGCTCGCATCTAGCGGGACATCCATACCGGCAGCCCGTGCGACCTCACTGAGCCTGCGTTGGAGCTCGAGGCTTCGTTGCGCCTGCGCTTGAGTGGCGCCCGCGTTTTCGTTGCGAAGCTCGGCGATCTCACCTTCCATGGCGGCAAGACGCTGTTGAATCTGTTCTATTTGCAGTCCTTGGTCGGCGCTATTACGGCGAAGGACGCGACTTGCTTCCGCGAGTGTTTCTTCGAGCTCTTTTCGTTTGGCCTCGAGATCCTCCTCGAGAGAATCGAGTCGTTGCTGGTTGGCCGCAATGTCGGTCCGCATTTGGCTGATGCAGCCCGTCGCCGAAGTGATGAATAGCGGAAGCGCCACCAGCCCCGTGCAGAGGGCTGGGCGCAACCGGCCGAACAGTCGAAACATCCCCATCACCACCCCGTTTAGTATAGATGGGTTATTTGTGCCATTTTATGAGTCGGGCCGAAGTAGGCCTTTGTCGTTGATGATCGTTCAGAGCCACGCGAGGCTCCGCATGACGATGAGCACGCATGGCCGAAAAACACTTCTGCGAGGTGGTCTCATCGTCGACGGCACCGGTGCATCGCCACGGCCCGGCAGTGTGTTGCTCGATGGCAAACGCATCGACGCCATCGGCGATGTTCCCGAAGATGCGGGAACGTCGATCGACTGCGCAGGCAAGGTCATCGCGCCCGGCTTCATCGATGCCCACTCGCACATGGATTTCTTCTCCGTGAGCAACGATCCGCACCATTTCGATTCGTTCACCGCACAGGGGGTGACCACTTTCGTTGCAGGCAACTGCGGCTTCAGCCCGTTTGGCTTTGCGCCAGAGACGAAGCACCGGGCCTTGCTCGAAAACTCTTTGTTCAAAGCCGGAACGGACACCCTCGGTTGGAACAGCTTCTCGGAGTACCGCGAAGTGGTCAGCGGGCTCGGCCTAACGCACAATTTCCTTCATCTGGTCGGCCACGGCGCGACGCGCGCTTCGTTGTCCGGGTTCGAGGCGCGGCCGCTGAGCCAAGCGCAATACACGCAGATGCTCGATCTCCTCGACCGCGCCCTGAACGAAGGCGCTGCAGGCGTGTCGCTTGGTCTGCAGTACAAGCCGGGCGTATTCGCCAAGATCGAAGAGCTCGATGACGTTGCTCGTCTGGTGAAGCGACACGACAAGCTGTTGACGGTCCACGCCAAGGCGTACTCCTCCTTCTCTGGGACGTACCCGATGATTCCGTTCGGCCGCGCGCATAACCTCAAGGCGATCGACGACATGCTTGGGCTGGCGAGGCGCACTGGCGTCCGACTTCAGTTCTCGCATTTGATCTTCGTCGGGTCGAGGACCTGGAAGACGGTGGACGAGGCCATTGGGCTCTTCGACCGCGCGATCGCCGACGGCGTCGACGTTTGCTTTGACATGTTTCCGTATCGGTGCGGGGCAACACTGCTCAATACACTGCTGCCCGAGTGGTTCATGGCCCGTATGCCAGGCGTTCTTCAAAGTCCACTCGGGCGGGCCCGATTGCGGGTCGAAGCCGAGGTGGGGTTCCGGCTCGTGGGCTTTGGTTACTCCCAGATGCAGATCACCAATGCGAGCTGCGCCGAGTACGAAGAGCACAACGGCCGGTTCCTTCCGGAGATCGCGAAAAGGGTAGGCAAATCGAATTTCGACACGATGCTCGACATCCTCGACAAGAGCCACGTCGAGGCAAGGGGACTCTTCCACGACTACTACAACGAAGAGATCATCGATCGCCTCATGCAGCACCCGGCGGCGATCTTTGCCTCCGACTCGTGGCCGGAGCCTGGAGGTCACCAGAATCCCGCCGCGTACGGCACGTTTCCGAGGTTTCTCTACAAAGCACGCGAGCGCGGGAACATCTCCCTCGAAGCCGCCGTGCACAAGATGACCGGTTCGGCCGCCACGCGGTTCCGGCTGCAGAAGCGGGGGCATCTCAAAGAGGGCTACGCCGCCGATGTCGTCGTGTTCGATTGGAATTCGGTGCAGGACCGCGCCAACGAGTCATCCGATGCAGCGCCCTCGGGGATCGAGCAGGTATTCGTCAACGGCCAGCCGATTCTGGAATCGGGGAAGGTGCGAGCGGTGCCAGGGGCGGGGGAACTACTGCTGTCGTAGGGGCCTGGGTGGCTGGCAGTGGCGGTGGCAGTGTCAGCGACAGTGCCAGCGGCAGTGGCAGCGGCAGTGTCAGCGACAGTGCCAGCGACGGTGACAGTGTGCTTGTGACTCTATTTTGTCATCGTGATTTCCTTTTTCCGAGTGAGTGGGGTCGGGCTTTCGCCCTTCTGGGGAACCCCACTCACTCGGAAAAAGGAAATCACTCATGGGACTCATCATTCAGC
>CAZHPJ010000036.1:0-6680 GCA_964534585.1 uncultured Sandaracinaceae bacterium
CTCGTCGTCGAAGCCGCCAACATGCCAACCACACACATGGCAGATGAGCACCTGCGAGATGCCGGTGTCACCATCATCCCCGATCTCCTGGCAAACGCTGGTGGCGTGACCGTCTCGTATTTCGAGTGGGTGCAGAACATCCAGCAATTCCCCTGGACCCGAGACAGTGTGCTTGCACGGCTGGACGAGCGTTTGTCGCGCGCCTACGACTCGGTTCGAAGCGCTGCAGAAGCCGAGAGGATTTCGATGCGCACGGCCGCGTACGAACAGGCCGTCCAGAGAACACTTCATGCCATCGAGCTGCGCGGCTACTGAGGCTCGGAGACGTCGATCTCGGTCATCATTCCGGATTCGGCGTGCTCGAGAATGTGGCAGTGCATGAGCCATCGGCCCCAATCTAGGGGGACCATGCCGACATCGATCGTCTCGCGTCTATGCAGCAGTACCGTGTCACGAAAGAACGGTTCGTCTGTCGCTACTCCGTCGCGCGCGATCACCTTGAAAAACTGTCCATGGAGGTGCATGGGATGGAGCCGGGCGGAGTCGTTCTGGAACCGCACCCGGGTCCAGGCGCCGTGGTGCAGCTCAGTCGCCTCGTGTTCCCCCCAGGGAACGCCATTGATCGTCCACTGAATTCCGTACTCGCCGCCACGCCGCGCATCGAGCACGTAGGTGACATCCGTGGGGAGGCGGGCTGCTTCTTCCCACGAGGGGACCCGAGGATTGAACGGTGCGGCGAACACCGGCGTTTCGACGACGGGCCCACGCACACGTAACGTGGCCAGCACGAACGGCCTGCGGGTGAAGCGGTCGATGATCGGGAAGGTTCGACCACCCGCATCTGCCGGAACCTCGATGTCCAAGTCGATTCGATTTCCTGGCGCTAGCTCGAATCCGTCGGCCGCAAGGGGTCGGCGGGTGTACATGCCATCGACCGCGATCACCCGGGCGTGGAGAGCTGAGAAGTCCGGCCGATATACCCGTCCGTTCGCAGTGTTGGCGAGACGAAGCCGTATTCGCTCCCCAGGGTGGACGTCGAGCTGCTGCTGGGCGTCCCCGTTGACGGTGGTGACCTGCCCCCAGCGACCGTCATGCGCGAGATCGTGGCGTGTAACGAATCTTGGGTCGATCTCGCCATCGGCGCCCAATCGCCAGTCGTCCAACACCCAGACCTCATCGCGGCTGTACGGAAGAGACTCGGGGTCATCGACGATGAAGATGCCATAGAGCCCCCGCTCGACCTGCTCGCTGGTTCTCACATGGGGGTGAAACCAAAAGGTGCCCGCGTCTTTCGGAGTGAATCGGTACGTGAAAGAGGCCCCAGGAGCAATGGGGTCTTGCGTAACGCCGGGAACACCGTCCATGGCGTTGGGTACACGCATTCCGTGCCAGTGAATGGTGGTGGGCTGTGGCAGCCGGTTGTGCAGGCGCACCTCGATCGTTTCGCCCAGACGCACCCGCAAGACGGGTCCGGGAACCTGGCCGTTGTATGCCCATACGTCGAGGAGCCTGCCATCGAATTGTTGCACCGTGGTCGGCGCGGCCGTCAACTCGAAGTGGCGTGTGACCGTCGAAGCGGGCGCCTGCGCGGGGTAGGCCAACCGCAACGCCTCCTCTAGGCGTTCGCGCGTGGCGGACTCGGGGTCCTTCGCAATGTTTTCATCAGCTGGGCGCCACGCGCTCGCGGCCGCGAGCACGGCTGTCAGAACGAGGATTGAGAGGGCGGACCACTTGAGCGTCGTCATGGCCGACCTAGGGCGTTTCGCCTGGAGATTCTTCTGGTACGCGCTCCTCCGTCACATGGTCTCGAGATCGGCGCTGGATCTCTACCGCCGTGCTTGGACGCCCGCTGGTCAGCTCGATGACGCCAGGCGCTGTTTTGCGAATTCGTATTTGGTTCAGATACAAAGGGCAGCTGTCCATGTCCTGGAAGCCACGTGTCTTGCCGAAGGCGTGGTGACAGCGCATGTGGTTCACGACCTTCTCCGCGTCAGCTCCCTCGACTAAGATGAGCCGCACTCCCGTGCGAGTATTCTCTACGCGAATCACGTCTTGGAGCACCGGGCACATCGCTCTCTCTTGGTGGGGCGAACGCGTGCATTCCGCAGCTTCGAATGTTTCGAGCAGCTCCGCCGCTTGCAAATGCTCGCTGGCGTGTTTCGTGTACGAGCGGGCACGCGTTACGCGCAGCCCGCTGCTAGTCTCGCTAGCGACGTCCTGACGTCCCGTGACGCGATCGGCGTATGGAGCAGACACCTCGCCTGGGAACGAAGGGTCAGTCGTCCCTTGCAAGCCAGCCGACACGCCCTCCTCGCGTCTAGCCGCGGCTCGGTGCTCCTCGGCGCTCATGTCCTCCGCGCGGACGGGCTTGCGCACAGTCTCCGCCGGTGGGGGCGCCGATGCGCACCCAGCCGTTGCCAAGGCGAGGAACGCGGCGATGCTGGGCGCGGTCCTGGGAGCGAGCCGCACCGGATCGATGATCCCTATCACCATAGGCCTACTACGCTAGTGTTTGTGACTCGAATGACTCTCTCCGCCCACGATGTCGCCGCAGTCGAGATTCTTAGCGCCGAAATACGGATTGCGCACTTTTCCGTGTTTCTGGACCCAACTGGACTTTGCCATCGAGCAATAGAGGACATCGATTTCCTTGGGCTTCGACATCGTTACCCACATGGCCATCGGCATCGAGAGCTTCTTGAATGACGCTCTTGCCTCTTCGAGCGTTTTGGCCTGGCCAAGCGTTTGCGCTGCCTTTTGGAGGTTCGTGGGCACGTTTTTGTAGTGCGAGGCATGCTCTCCCGTCACGCTGCTCGAATCGAGCGTGGCCGCCTGTGTGGCGATGCTCTTTGACGCAGCGGGTATGCCTTCGAGGGAGTCACCCGAGAGCGCGTTCCCGACTTTTAGATAGCTTACGAGCATCTGCTCCATCTGCTGGTCGAATCGCTGCGTGCCCGTCGCATGGGCTCCAGACTCCGCGCGCGCCGTGGTTGCGTTCAGGCCGAACGCAAGGATCGACACGCAGCTGAGCGCAAGCAACTGTGAAAAGAAATTGGCAGATCGTACTTGTAGGTGTTTGTTCATACTCTCTGCGGTAAGCAAGAGGGGTGCCAAGCTGGCAAGCGTGCCGTCGGCTAGCCACGGGCTAGCGCGGCATGAGGGCCTCCGGTCGTGGTGCAGAATAGGCACGCTTATTGCTGGGTTAGACGATCGTGGCAAGAGGACCAAAGTACTCGATCCCTCGTTTTCGCGATACAAGCCCCGTAGTGGCGTCCGACGCTAGCGCACGAAATGACCATCTTGGTCACGAAAGTAACCGAAACGGTCACAAGCCAGATGGAGCTCCCGGAGCTCTGCTCGATTCACGCAGTCGAATTGTTGGCACGGCGCGGTTCCGGATTGGGCTGCTCACCTTCGCCGCGGCCATGGCCCTGAGCTACGTGGCTTTGGCGCACGGCCCCTCGCCGAATCGGGGGCTTCCGCCGGATGGGGTGTTGTGGACCTCAGACGCGCTGCTTCGCGAGTTCTTCCCATCATCCGACCGGGTTGCGTACGAGCGGGTCCGCCTTTCACCGCAAGAACAGGCGGAGCTCCGAAAGCTCGCAGGCGTCGACCGGGTCGCAGATACTCAGGTCGTGTTCGTGGCGCGAACGGGCACGCGAGTCGACGGCTACGCCTTTCTGAGCGACGCCGACTCAGGGACATCGCCCGTGACCTTCGGGATCAAGCTGGGCTTCGGGGGCCGTGTGGAGCGCGTGGCGGTCATGCGGCTTCTCGACTCACGCCAGCAAGACGTCCTCGACCCGAAGTTTCTGCATCAGTTCGAGGGAAGCACGCTTCGTGAGGCGCCTGGCCTGCACCGAGACATCGAAAAACCTCCGCGATGCACTTCGGCATGCCGCGTAGCTATCCAGGCGGTTCGGCGAGCTGTCTTTCTCGTTTCGAAGCTCCAGTCCGACAATGCGAGCCCTGCCTCGCCGGTGTCGAACGAATGAGGGTCAGGCTGATGGACAACTCCAACGCGATGCCAACGCCAACAGATGCGGCCTCGGTGCGGGAGCTCGTACAGCAACACAAGATCTGCTGGCAAGTATGGCCCCTACGCTATTCCGACCCCAAAGGGGGCGTGCGGGCCATAGGCTATCGACTCGAGCTGCTCGGCACGCATTACGAGCCGAAGCACACGCCAGACCCAGGTTGCGACGAATGCGTGAAAGTCTATGCGGCACTCGAGCGGGTCGCCAGGTCGATCCTTCCCAAGGAGGAGCGGGACAGCGTGTATCGCGTGAGCATTTTCGATCACGCACTACGGTTCTCTTCGCGTAGGGGTTTTCGCAAGGACGTCGAGTTGGCGATCACCATACAGCATCGCACGGGGCTCACTGATCCGATCGATGCGTGCGAGATACGCTGCCTGCGAGAGATGGAAGAGCGCCTACGGACGTTCGGAGCGCGTCAGAACGAATGGTAGGACAAGCGACGAAAGGCAAGAAAGATGGCCCGAAGAAAAGAAAAGAAAAGTAGTTCGAAACGGTCGAGTGCGACAGGCCAACCGCATCCGTCAGTCGGCCAAGCGGGACAACGCAAGAAACGTATTTGGTTCGGCCTAGTCCTTGGGTCTTTGTTGGCCGCGACCGCCGTGAGCGCGATGTATTGGTCTGCGAACCAACGGGCCGAAGCTGCTGCCCAAGCTGCTGCAGAAGCCGTTGAGGCCGCTGAAGCTGCCGACGCCGCCAGAGTCGGGTACGAAATCGCTGGTGACGTGGTACATGTCAACAATCGGCAGTGCGCGGTGACCGGTTCTCAACTCGCCGAGAAAGACCTCGGCCGATTCGAGAGCCGTGTAATCTACGACGGACCCATCGAGCGATTCAAAGGCAAGACCCTCGTATTCAACCAGTGCTGCCCGATGTGCATCGCGTCGTTCCCGAAAATGTGGGCCGAAGAACGCGACGCGATCATGCGAAAATTCGGGCTCGCAGAGCTGCTCTAAAGAGGCGAGCGCGCGAACCACGAGCGCTCAGTGTTGCTCGTGTTCCAAAGCACCTTCGAGCTCTTTGGCGGTCTCGTATTCGCTTTCGATCATTGGGCCAGCCAATCTAGCCACCAGGTGATAGGGGCTCATCGCTTTGAGTTTCTGCAGCTCGGCGTACTTTTGTTGAACGTTTTCGGCGACCAGAACGAGGTGTGCTTGAGCACGAACGAAGTCCGGATCATGGGCCAGCGTTTGACGGAGCAGCTCGCGACACTTGGCGGGGTTCGCGTACCTCTCTAGGGCTTCCATGGCGCGCAGATGGATCAGTTCCGGCGGCTTGGCTTCGCTGTCGTCCGCGTATCGCATCGCGCGGTCGAATTCGAGCCATTGCCCGCTCAGTCGATAAGAGCTGGCGCTAGCCAGATACCCGAGCTGGCTCGTCGCGTCGTGGCGGATTGCCTGCATTGCGAAGTCTGCGCCCATGCCCAAAGGCTCTTCAGACAGCACCTCCAAGGCCCGGACGACTTTTCGAAGGTCTTCCGTTCTCGCTCGCAACGCGGCAGTCCGAGCCGCGTCGTCTTCGGATTGCTGGCTGGAGCTTTCGCGATAGGCGCTAGGTCCCGTGAGCTGGCGGAGCTCGGTCATGGCTTGCGTTTGCTGCTCTTCGAGGATTCCCGCCGCGGTCAACATCGCGCCAGCGAGAGAGAGCTCGAGATACGCGCGCAGGGTGAGCGCTTCGGCGCCATGCTTGCCCACTGTGAACCGCCTTGCGGCCTCGTATTCCGGGAGGCGATCGCCACGGACGATCTGGAGGACCTCCGCCATCGACGTCACCTCGCTTGTCGGCGCTGGCTGCGGCTCGATACCGTATTTGGCCGCAAACTCGTCGACGATCTTGGCGGCATCGGACGGTCGCATCGTTTCGACGTCGATGGTGGCACCGATGGTGGAGCTCTTAGAGGCCGGTTTCGAAGAAGCACAAGCGCCGAGGACGAGCGCGGTCAGGAATACGTAACCAACCAGTTTCATGTGGCCGAGGCTAGCACAACGTAAGCGACGCTGCTTCGAAGCGCTACGTCTGTCCACCGAGATCGAGGCGCGCTCGACCGAGGTAGGCATCCGGATCGCGGTTGAAGCGGTCGCGACAATTTCGTGAGCAAAAGTAATAGGTCCTATCTTCTCGAGTGACCTTGGCCCGAGCCCTGGTCGGGTTGATGACCATCGCACATACGGGGTCGAACCGAAGGCTCAACTCGCGCTCGCCGGTCGTGGGCGCGAACAGGGAACGCCAATCGAGTAGGGCACCGGGAAGGAACCAGCGAGGAAAGCGAAAGCCACGAGCGATCTCGGCGATGTCTCGCGCATTCAGCCCGGTCGCGCTCAACGCGCCGACCAGACCACCCATGCTGGTGCCCACGATGGAATGCAGCTTGATGGCCTCGCGTTCGAACACTTCGAGGACGCCGATGTGAGCCAGGCCCCGGGCGGCACCGCCTCCGAGGACGAGAGCGACACGCGGACTGTGGATCGGCCCACCAGACTCGCGGCGATTGACGGAGGAGTGGGTGTTCATCGCATGCGTTCTCCAATCACTCGAGCGTGCAAATCTGGGGCCACTCAGCTCGTCCGCTCCGTAACCGTCGCGGTCACTTAGTCCCGGCTTGGACTGTCGCGGCATGTGGCTCTGGCCGCGGTCGCGCCTCTC
>CAZHPJ010000036.1:6780-12048 GCA_964534585.1 uncultured Sandaracinaceae bacterium
AAACAAACGCGCGCAAAACGGATCGCAGACATGAAGAAGCATTGTACTGCGATCATGCGCTCCTCCAAGCAACAGGCTACAAACTATAGGGCCATGGCCAAATGGCACAGGATAGCCGCCGCCGACATGGACGACGAAGAGTAGACGGCTCGTGAACCGAGCAAGCCTATTCGTGCCACGCGTGTAGCGCCACAGTACCCGGCGCTCCGAGGGGCAGAAGACACCGGGTTGGGTTATGTGATAGCGATTCGAAGCGATGAATGCCGAGCCGCACAGCCCTGTGACGCCGAATCAAGATGGGTCTCTCGGTCTCTCGAAAGCCCAAGCAGAACGGCGCCTAAAGGCGGGTCTGCCCCTAAGCCAGCAGCTATTTCTGCTGCTCGTCGTGTTCTCGCTTGGACCCCTCTTCTTATCCAATCTTTGGGGGTACCTGCGGACTCGCAACGAGACCATTGCGTCTGCGTACCAAGACGTGGCGGACGTGGCGTTGCTCGAGGCGACGCAGGCGGGGCGGTGGATGGACCAGAAGCAGAGAGTCCTCCCGTCCCTGATTGCAGGCGACCAGCATCTGTTTGCGCTCAGTCGTTCGCTCGGCACCTGTGGTGATCCGGTCGTTTGCCGCGGTGTTCAGCAGGCGCTCAGAGAACACCTGGCCGCAAAAGTCGACGAGACAGACTCGCTAGTGGAGCTCAACGTCTTGTCCGACCACCGTGAGGTCCTGGCGACGTCGTCCGGGCAACACCCCCAACACGAATTTCTATCGCTATGCCTTCCCGAAGTTGGAGTGGGCAGACGCGCAGGCGTGCTCATGTACCCAGAGGGCGGTGAGCCCGTCATGGTGACGAGCACGTCCATACGTGACGCGACAGGAGCACGCCTTGGCTTCTTGTGCGGCCGGTTTGCGTTCGAAGTCCACGGAATTCTGGTCATGACCAGCGATGAGCGTGTGACGCACACGACCTCGTACCTCGTGGACTCCGAGGGGCGAGCGGTGTGCAGCTCGTTGGATCACAACGAGGGGGTGGAGATTGGCTCACCGCTACCGCAGCCCAAGGCCCATGACCACAAGGGGCATGAGCATGACTCTGGTGGCCCCCGGCATCCGAAGCTCGATGGCCGGTCCTGGCGTGGCCGCTACACGAGCACAGCGGGTGAGGCGGTGCTCGCCGCGTACGAACCCGTGCCTGCTTCGACGTGGGGTGTGCTCGTCGAGGTTCCGGTCTCTCAAGCACTCGCCTCGCTCGATGACCTCAAGTGGCAAGCGCTGGGGTTTGGCGGCGTTTTCGCGATTATCCTGCTCCTGGTGGCGCTATGGGCGGCCAAACGCCTCGGAGATCCTCTGACACGCCTTGCAGGAGCGGCCGAGGAAGCGGTTGCGGGAACGCTCGGGAAGACGGTGCCGCCTCGCGGTCCGCGTGAGGTTGTCGAGTCCACGATCGCGTTCAACCGCATGACTGTCGCGCTCAAGCAATCTCAGGAGCAGCTCGAGGAGCGAATCGCTGAACGGACCGAGGAGCTGCGTCGCAATCGCGAGTTCTTGCAGTTGTTGCTAGATTCGATCGAGGAGCGTGTCATCGTGGTCGATCCGGATTGCAGGATCATCAGCACGAATCGGGAAGCCCGGCGCATGCATGGTGACGATCTCGTTGGCCGACGCTTGTTCAGCGTGCTCGAACCGGGGGCTGAGGCCGACCCTGGACACCCAGTCCGTCGTACTCTGGAGACGGGAAAGCCGTTCACCGGCGACCGTTCGGAACGCGTTGGCGGCGGACAGGAGATCGTGCGGTTGGAGACTTTCCCTGTACGGTCCGAGGATGGCGCAATCGAAGCTGTGATCACGTTGGGTCGCGTCGTAACAGACGAAAGACGGATGCAGGCTCAGATGATGCACCAGGAGAAAATGGCGAGCTTCGGCATGCTTGCCGCTGGCATCGCCCACGATGTGGGAAACCCTCTTGCCTCTATCCAGTCGCAACTTCGCATGGCGCGGGAGCAGCCCCACCCGGAAAAGACGAAGGAGACCCTCGAGGTCGTGGAAAGAGAGGTGGCCCGCGTCTTGCGCATGCTGCGGGATTTGGTGTCATTCGCGCGTCGCCCAAGAGATGACGAAGCCCTCCTCGATCTCAACGTCATCATCCGGGACATGATACGCCTCTTGGAGCACGATCCTCGGGCGAGAGCGACCGAGTTTCAAGTCGATCTTGCTACCTCCCTACTGCCGGTTCGCGCCAAAGAAGACGCTATCGTTCAAGTGCTCCTCAATCTAGGCGTCAATGCGCTCGATGCGATGCCCGACGGTGGAGTGTTGAGGTTCGAGGTATCCAACGATGACGGATCGATCGTCGTGCGCGTGCGTGATACGGGATCGGGTGTGCCCCCCGAAGTTCGCCACCAAGTGTTCGATCCATTTTTCACCACGAAGCCTGCGGGTCGCGGCACTGGCCTTGGGCTTTTCGTGAGCAAAGGGATCGCCGAGAGCATCGGCGGCGAGCTCACGCTCGAAACGACCGGAGCGACCGGCACGGTTTTCTGCCTTCGGCTTCCGGCGGACAAGGCGCAGAGCGTGGAGGCTCGACCGTGAACGAGCGAATCTTGGTCGCCGAGGATGAAGAGGTTCTGCGGAGGAACTTGTGCGACTTTCTCGAGCGTCACGGATATGACGTAACTGGTGTCGCCGATGGGCAAGAAGCGCTCGAGAAGTTGGACGCAGACGACTACGCCGTCTTGCTCACCGACATCCGCATGCCGAGAATGGACGGGATCACCCTGCTCAGGCGCGTTGGCGCCGAGCGCCCAGAAACCCAGGTTCTCGTCATCACGGCGTATGCAACGGTCGACACCGCGATCGAGGCCCTGCGGCTTGGTGCATTCGACTACCTACTCAAGCCAATCGCCTTCGAGGATCTCCTCCAAAAACTGAAGAACCTCGCTGCATACCGCGCCATGCAAGGTGAGGTACACCGCCTTCGGCGCGACGTACAACGACGGTTGGGCTTCGAAGGGATCATCGGAGAGAGCCAAGCGACCCAGGCTGTGTTCGAGCTGATCGACAAGGTCGCGCCAACTCAGTCGACTGTTCTCATCACCGGGGAGAGTGGGACGGGGAAGGAGCTCGTGGCGCGCGCGATTTGGTCGCGGTCGAGCTTGGGAGAGCAGGAGTTTCTAGCCGTCAACATGGCGGCCATCCCGTCGGATATGTTGGAGGCACAGCTCTTCGGTCACGAAAAGGGAGCGTTTACCGGCGCCGACCGAAGCCGCGAAGGCAGCCTGCGCAGTGTCCGCGGCGGCACAATCTTTCTCGACGAGATCGGCGAGCTTCCGATCCAAATGCAGATCAAGCTACTGCGCGTTTTAGAAAGCGGCGAGATTCTCCCGGTTGGTGCGGCTCGACCCCTGAATGTGAGCTTCCGGCTCATCGCAGCGACGAACCAGAACCTCGAGGACGCGGTGAAGGACGGGAGCTTTCGTCAGGATCTATACTTCCGCCTCAACGTGTTTCGGATCGCCATCCCGCCTTTGCGAGAGCGCCCTGACGACATACCTTCACTGGTAGCCCATCTGATCGAGCGGCATGCGCGTTCTTTGGGTAGAAAGCCGCGTGGCATTTCGAACGAAGCGATGCGACTGTTGCTCGCATATCATTGGCCAGGCAACGTCCGTGAGCTTTCGAACGTGATCGAGCGCGCGACCATCCTTGCGAGCGGCGGCGTGATCGAGCCGAATGATCTTCCGGCTGAGCTCAAAGAAACATCGCAGCAACCAATCGAGCTGCGGCGGGCTGTGGACCAATTCGAGGAACGTCATATCACCTGGGTGCTGAACGTCGCAGGGGGCAACCGTGAACGGGCTGCCAAGATGCTCGGGATCGACCCGGCAACGCTCTATCGCCGTCTTCAGAAATACGGCATGCGGTAGCGAGGCAGCGTCGCATTCCTGCGAGGTCGATCCTGCCGTATGTGCTCGGTCAGGGGCCGTCGGCCTCGAGTTGCTTCGCTAAATCAGTTACTTATGACGTCTTGCAGAATTGCGAGAGAGCCGGCCCACACTCTCGCATCTGTGCGCTACGAATAGGGGCCCAGACGATGTGGTAGTACGCCGCGAGCCGAGCGCAGAGTGTAGAAAACGCAGCGTTTCCCTGGATGAACGCCCAGAAGCCCGCCTGGCAGGCGGCAGCTGGCCCGAACCTTGCTCTAAGGGGTTTGCCATGGAGGGAGTCGGTATGACCAAGCAAGTGGGAATCGTGTTGGCGGCGTTCGTAGGGTGCGTGGTGCTCTTCGACGCTTCGCGGGCGCAAGCGATCCCGGCCTTCGCGCGGCGCTACGAGAAGAGCTGCCAAACGTGCCACACGGTGTACCCCGCTCTCACTCCTTTCGGGGAAGCCTTTCGACGCAACGGTTATCGATTCCCTTCCGGCGAGGACGAGGACGTGTCGATGGACGAGCCGGTCCCCCTTGGACAAGAAGCTCACAAGAAGCTCTTTCCAGATCAAGTTTGGCCCGGGTCGCTTCCGGGGAAGGTTCCAATCTCGGCCCTCATCATGCCCCAGTTCGTGGTGGCCCGTGGCGGTGGCGCAGAGGTCCACGGTGGATCTCCCGCCGTCGACGTCGATACTGAGCCGAAGGAAGGCTACGCCCTGAACTTCAAGGAGAGCGCCTTCTCTTTGATTTTAGCGACGCCTCTCGGGGAGCATTTCAGCGTGTTCGCGAAGGTCACCGTCAAGCTCGATGGCGACGTCGATCTGGAGCGGCCGTTCATCGTGATCTCGCCGTTGAAGGACCCCGCGGCGTTCATGATTCGTGTCGGCGCCTTCGAGCCGACCTTGTATCCTTTCACCGTGCACCGTAGCTTCACCGGCCACGAGCTGAACTTCACATCCGTCATTCTCGGGGACAATCAGTGGTCTCTCGAACCTCAACAGGTCGGCATCGAGCTCACTGGTGTCGTGATCAAGCGCCTTGGTTACACGGCCGGCGTCGTTGAAGGCTCGGGAGGCCCATTCAACAAGGACAAGGACGTCTACGGACGACTCGAATACAAATTCGGCGGTATGCCTTTGAACGGCACGGGACCAACAGGCTACAGCCGTCCCTGGCAAGAGAAGTCAGTGGTCGTCGGAGGGAGTTTCTACCGAGGCGTCTCCACGCTGGAAGATCCCCTAGGTGTGACCGGCAATCAAAGCGACGCCTTTTGGCGTGCGAGTGGCGATATCTACGCGCGACTCGTCAACGTCTATGTGACTGTCGCCGGCTTCTACCAACAAAACCAGCG
>CAZHPJ010000037.1:0-11962 GCA_964534585.1 uncultured Sandaracinaceae bacterium
AGCCACCGAGACCCAACGGGACACTACCGGCTCGCTAAGGACGCGCTCACCTCTGAGGCACGGCTGACCGCTATCGTCGACGGAAGGCCCTGGGGTTCGAACCGGGCGGCTCGACGCGTGATCAACTTGCCATCCAACTGCACCGGCCCGAAGCCCACAGGAGTTGCTAGTCCCGTGCCGATGCACGGCGCTTTGCGTTGGCGAGTCGTGAGCAACTGCCGCTCTCCGACCGGAGGAATGACGTACGCGATACTGTCCCCCACGGATGCGCCCACTACGACGCCCTGTTGCACCACCATCACGAGCGCGCTGGTTTCTCCGGCGTCTGGATCGCTGAACACCACGTGGTCGATCGCCTCCAGAATCATGACCCAATCCCGAGGGTCTTGGGGAAGGGTGCCGTTTCGGAAGCACCGGGCCAATTCGTTGACGGTACGCGCGGCGGCGGTTTGGGCTCCTGCCGTCGAGTCTGCGCCATCCGCCAGGGCGATGAGGGTTCTGTGAGCGTCCCTCAGCACAGAGAGCCGATCGTGGCTCGTGTCACGGGTGGGCTGCTCCGAAGCGCTAATCTCTAATTTCATAAATGCCCCCAGGCTGCTTACTCATATTGTTTGCAACGCCGCTCCGTTACACACTATTCCAATTCCATGACCGGCCGTGCGAGTCTGCGGAGCGTCCTCAAACGCAGGCCCGTCGTCGCCTGGGCGCTGTATGACTGGGCGAATTCTGCGTTTGCGACGACGATCATGGCGGGGTTCTTTCCCGTGTTCTACGGCGCCATCTCCCAGGATCTCAGCACGGAGGACTCCCAATTCTGGTTCAACGTCACGCTGGCGGCTGCCAGTGTCCTGATCGCCGTGCTCGCCCCGATTCTCGGGGCCGTCGCGGACCGAGGTGGAGTACGTAAGAAGTTCCTCGCCTTCTTCGCGGGCATCGGCATTCTGATGACCGCGGGGCTTGTCTGGG
The DNA here is from genome assembly GCA_964534585.1 of uncultured Sandaracinaceae bacterium. Classification (GTDB taxonomy): domain Bacteria; phylum Myxococcota_A; class Polyangia; order Polyangiales; family Houyiibacteriaceae; genus SG8-38. Next base: position 967 of record CAZHPJ010000037.1, read on the forward strand.
TACACGCGGGTCAATGGTGGATGGGGCTGCTGCTCTACGGGCTCGGAACGGTCGGCTTTTCCGGGGCCAACGTGTTCTACGACTCCATGCTGGTCGATGTCGCCGAGGAAGAGGAGCTCGACCTGGTTTCGGCGCTCGGGTACTCGGCCGGATACATCGGCGGCGGCCTACTGTTCGCGCTGAACGTGCTCATGGTCCAGAAGCCTGAGTGGTTCGGCTTCGCCGACGCGGGTAGCTCCGTGAAGGCGTCGTTCCTGAGTGTCGCGCTCTGGTGGGGTGCCTTCACGATCCCGCTGCTACTGGCCGTCCGCGAAACGCCGACCGAAGATCGCGCGCCAAGGCTCGAAGCGCTGCGAGCGGGGATGCGGCAGTTGATCGACACGCTCAAAGAGATTCGCAGCTTCAAGGTTTTGGTGCTCTTCCTCGCCGCATACTGGATCTACATCGATGGCGTCAACACCGTCATCAAGACGGCGGTGTTCTTTGGCGACCGGGTGCTCGGCCTCGAGCAAGCTGCGCTGATCACCGCCTTGCTCGTGACCCAGTTCGTCGCATTCCCGGCTGCGCTTGGCTTTGGTTGGCTCGGGCAGCGCATCGGACCCAAGCCGGCCATTCTGATAGGCCTCGGTGTCTACCTCGTCGCCCTGGTCTACGCGTGGCGCTTCCTCGAGGATGCCGGCGACTTCTATGTGCTCGCCATTGCGATCGGTCTGGTTCAGGGCGGTGTGCAGAGCTTGTCGCGTTCCCTCTATGCGCGTCTCATCCCGCCCTCCAAAACCGCCGAGTTCTTCGGGTTCTTCAACATGGTGGGGAAGTTCGCAACGATCTTCGGTCCGCTCATGATAGCCTTCACGCCAATGCTGATCCCCGGCGCGACCGAGCGCGATGGCATCGTATCGTTGACGCTGTTGTTCCTCATCGGCGGCTTCCTGCTCAGCCGCGTGCGAGTAGACGAGGGCGTCGAAGCCGCTCGTCGCTTTGACCGACAGGAATCCCCATGAGCGCCGCGCCTAAAGTCTATTCCTACCGCTGGGTGATTCTCCTCGTTTTCATGCTGATCAACATGGTGGTTCAGATCCAGTGGCTGGCGCATGCGGCGGTGGCGAGGCCGGCAGCGGTTTTCTATGAAGGGCAGTTCGACCCATCGTCGTTCATCAACATCGATTTCCTGGCCATGGTCTACATGGTCACGTTCCTGGTGATGAGCTTTCCCGCGTCGTACGTGATCGACACGTTTGGGATCCGGGTCGGCATTTCGATCGGTGCCGTGCTGATAGGTATTTGCGGGCTCATCAAGGGTTTTTTCGCTGCCAGCTTCATGGCAGTGGTCATCGCGCAGCTCGGGTTTGCCATCGCGCAGCCGTTCGTCCTGAATTCGGTGACCGCGGTGTCGGTGCGTTGGTTCCCGTTGAGAGAGCGGGGGATGGCCGCGGGCCTGGCGGCGCTCGCCCAATACGTCGGCATCGTCGTCGCGATGCTCGTGACGCCGTTGATGGTGGGTTCCGACCCCGCTGAGCCTGGGTACGGAACTGGGTTCGAAAGGATGCTCCAGATCTATGGATGGCTCACGTTTGGCGCCGCTGCAGTGACCCTGATCTTCCTCAGGGAACGACCACCGACGCCGCCCTCCGTCGAGACCTTGGAGAAGCCATCTTTCGTGAAAGGTATCCGGCACATCTTGAAGCAGCGAGACATGCTGATCACGCTCTATCTGTTTCTGATTGGGCTCGGGATGTTCAACGCTGTGAGCTCGATGACCGATGCCATTGCGGCGAACGCCGGCGTGGAGGATTCGGACGGACTGATTGGCGGGCTCATGCTCATCGGGGGAATCGTGGGCGCGTCAATCCTGCCCGTGCTTTCTGACAAAGTCCGCAAGAGAAAGATCTTCCTCGTCATCTGTGTCGTCGGGATGGTGCCAGGAATCTTCGGGCTGACGTTTGCGGGCCAGCTCTCTCCGGATCCCGCCACGGTTTACTCGATCAGTCTCGTCTCTTCGTTCGTCCTCGGCTTCTTCATCATGAGCGCAGGTCCCCTTGGTTTTCAGTACGCCGCGGAAGTCAATCACCCCGCGCCAGAGTCGACCTCCCAGGGAATGTTGCTCTGGGTCGGCCAGATCACGGGACTGATTTTCGTTGCCGGCATGAGCATGCAAAACGGCCGCTATCTCCCGGCCTTCCTCATCGTCTTCTCCGTTCTTTCCCTGACCTCGGCGGTAGTCGTTTTACTGCTGAGAGAGTCTCCCATGATCATCACGGAGCAAGACCGCGTGGCCGCTTCCTAGGAGGGGCGCGAAATCGCTGCGGCTCGCGGGCTCGAAGCGCAGAACTTGCGACCGTGCACCTGGAAAACCCGGAAGAACCCACCGCGCTGCGTTGGCATAGCGTGTGCATTCGTCGAGCGACCATGGCCGAACAGCTCCAGTACCTGAGCCCCGCATGGCGGGATGCAGCGGACAAGAAGCTCAAATCCGAGCTCAGCCCAGAGCGGATGAACTTCGTCACGTCCTCGATGTCCAACATCTACACAGACTGTCCCGACGGCGAAACTCGCTATTTGTTGTTCCGTTTCGAGAACGGCGAGTTTGCCGAGCTGCTCTTGGGCCAGGGTGAGCCACCGAAGGCGGAGTTCAAGATCATCGGCAAGTACGACACCTTCGCAAAGATCACCCGGGGCGAGCTGAGCTCGCACAAAGCGCTGATGCTGGGGAAGCTCAGGCTGAAAGGCCACATGGTCAAAGCGTTGAAGCTCGCTGCCATTGCCGATCGGATGAACAGGGTGCTTGCCAAGATTCCGGCGAGCTACGGATAGCTCCACCGGTCCGTATCAGAGGAGAACGACTCATGACGACATCCGCCGATCCGTATTTCATAGATTTCCCTGGAAGGATTCGGGCGATTCAGTCCGCGATGGCCAAGGAGCGCATCGACGTCTATCTGGGCTCGCGGCTCCGGACCCTCTCTTGGACACTAGACGCGTTCGCTCCGTGGCGAAGCTTCGTGGTAATTCCAGCGGAGGGGTTGCCGACGGCGTTCACCTTCGTCATCGATGCGGCCCGGTTGCAGGATGATTCCTGGCTCGACGAGGACCATGTATTGGGCTTCGCTCCGATGGGTGGGCAGGACCAGATCGAGCTGATCGCCGATCTCATCAAAGAGGAGCTGCCTGGCGAAAAGGGGCGGGTGGGCATCGAAAGCGGCATGTCGAACTACCTGCCGGAGGGCAATCTCACTCACTACGAATACGAACGGTACGCGGAAGCGCTGCCGGGCTGCGAGCTCGTGAATGCGCATACCATCGTTGATCGGCTCGCCACGATCAAAGACGAGGGCACCATCAATCGCTTCCGGGAAGCCTCGCGCATCGTCGATATCGGTCATCAAGCGGTCGCGGACGCGCTGAGAGACGGGGGTTGGAAAGGCAAGACCGAAACCGAGATTGCGGGCCTGGCCGCGTACGCGATGCGAAAGGCCGGGAGCGAATGGGAATGGTCCTTCACCGGCGGCAACGAGATCGCCAGCGGCTATCGTACCGGCCTCGTCGGAGGCGCCTGTACCCCGGCTTCGCGACGGGAGCTCAAGGCAGGTGAGCCGCTGATGGTCGACCTCCACGCCATGTTCAAGCTGGGCTTGGGTGATCACGCCCACAACTACCTGATCGGGCCGGCGACCGATCGGCAGCGGTGGCACGCGAACAACTTCGTGGACATCGTCAAGCTGACGCTCGAAACCTATCGGGCGGGCACTACGCCTTCCGATTTAGCGGAGCAGATGATCGGCTTCGCGGACGAGCGGGGCTTCGCTGACTACATGGTGCCGGGCTTCGAGCACGGCATTGGGCTGATGGGGGACGAGTGGCGCATCGGCCTGAACGATGGCCCGTTTCCGTACTGGACCAACCCGGAGCACGTCTACCTGCCTGGCGAGCTGATCATTTGCGCGATGCAGTACGCCTGTCCGGACGAGGATATCGGGTTCCGTTATGAAAACCCCATCGTCCTCGACGAAGATGGGTGCGAGCCGCTGTCCCGCTTTGCGCTGAGCATCGACGAGATTCAATAGCGACTAAGCCAGCAGGTCGAAGCGGTCGCAGTAGGTCGCGAAACGTTCGTGGATCGCGTCTGGGTCGAGGCCGAAACCCTCGGCGCTGTGGATGTGACGCGGGCTCGCTATTTCCCGCATGGCTCGCATGTACTCTTGCATGGCGTCACGCCCCTCGTCACCGAGCTCCATGCCGAGGGCACGATACGCCTCGACGATCGTTCCGACGGGGTCCCGGCTCAAGTCGGGGGCTCGGACGTGGGCCACCCGTCCAGCGGGGAGGCGGTCTACCGCGGCGACTGCAGGCTCGAGCAATCGCATCATGTAGCTGTCGGATAGTTCGGCGCCGAGCGCGTGTGCGTCGACGTCGCTGCTGAAGACCGACCTAGCGTACGCATGGAGGCTGCAGATCGAGCTAAGGGTCGCGGCGGGGTCCCGGTGAATGAACACGAAACGAGCGTCCGGGAACACTTCGAGAATGGCGTCCACGAAAAACGTGTGCGTTGGATCCTTGAGGACGAATCGCTTTCCGTAGGACCGGTGGTAGTGCACGAGCTGAAGTTGGCGGCGGTGGTGGCGGTAGGCGATTGTCGCGTCTTGCGCGAGTAGCCAGTCGACGTATCCGCTTGCTCGGTATTGGACATTGAACTGCGGCGTCCGGAAGACGTTGGTGAACATCCCTCGGCATTCGTCGGTTTGATACGCGTCCATCGGGTGGATCGCCCTGATGCTCGGCGAAATGAAGTCGGCGAGCATGAGCGTCCTAGTGAGCTTTCGCTGTCGGGGCTCCGGGCCTTCGGGCGTGTGCACCGGGTCAAAGCTTTCCCAATGCGGCAGGGTTCGGTTGTCGGGATCTTGGCCGAGAAGCCGGTGCAGAATCGTCGTCCCGCTGCGAAACAGACCCAACACGAACAACGGAGTTGGGAGCTTGGTCTGTTCGGCTTCTGGCGTTTCGCGAAGCGCTTGCTCTACCCGCAGATGCGTGGCGGCCATGCGTGTGCAGTCCATCCACGCAGCGATCTTGCCGATGAAGTTGAGCGCCGCGTCTTCGTTCAAGGACTGCGTGAGCGCGGTGAGCGCAGCTCTGGTTTCGGGCGTTGGATCACCCGCATCCGGGTTCAAGCGTTGTGCACGCTCCCAATAGATGTCAGCCGATGGATGGCCTACCGGCTCGAATGACCCGCCGATGGCGTTCACGGTGCGCACCCACCAGGGATGCGAATCACGCGCATGCGTGAACTGAGGAACACACAGCTCGGGTCGCGGCTTCGTTTGAATCGGTGCAGGGATCTCGAGCTCGAGCGCGGCCGACGTCGGCGGATAGTTGGAGGGAGAGGCCATGCAGATCAGGCCTCAAGAGACCACGATTGCCTATCTGCACGTAATTTTTGGTGCTTTAGGCACCGTAACCACGTGACCGTAGGCCTCCAAGGGCGTAAAGTCACCTTAGAAATCCGATGCGAACCGTAGCCAATGCCGTTTTCGCCACCGTCGTGATGCTCGCCATCGGCGCCGCGACGGCTTTCGCGGAAACCCCCAGCAAGGATGGAGCCGTCGCGACGGTCAACACCCTTGGGACCACTCCGGAGTATCCGGTTCTCACCAGGGGTAAGGTCGTGTTCGTCAATGCGCAACGCTTTGTCGTTACCCGAGAGCCGCTTCCCGCTGCAACGGTCGCCGAGGCGCCCCCCGCGCCGCAGACCACCGTAGGCGACAGGCCGGCTGCGCCTAGTGCCGGCGCGATTTGGGTTGCCGCGCACTGGATCTACGGGCCCACCGGCTTCTCCTGGGTCGCCGGCCGCTATGTTGCGCCAAGAACCGGACACGTATTCGTCCCACCACGCTGGGCGTCTCTCGAGGGTCAGTACTTTTACTTCATGGGTTTCTACGTTCCCTACGGCGTCTACGTACGCAGCCACTTCAACCGTTACTACTTCAGTGGCTTGCCGGCGAAGCAGTCGGGTCCGCACCATGGCCCGTACTGGCCTATCGGCACACCAAGTCGGGCGAGCAGTACGTTCACCAGCGCGAGCGTCCGAGACCCATATTGGCCGATTGGCGTTCGCCGCTAGTCTTTCTGCAACAGCGCCTCGACCACGCTCGGGTCCGCGAGGGTCGAAAGATCTCCGAGCTGATCTCCCTCTCCGGCGGCAATCTTGCGGAGAATTCGCCGCATGATCTTTCCGGATCGGGTCTTGGGGAGCCCCACGACCACGCGAATCTCGTCTGGCGTGGCGATCGGGCCGATCACCTTGCGCACCTGTTCTTTGAGCGCGCCCTGCAGCTCGTGAGGCTCCCAATCGGCGCCCGTGATGGGGACCACGAAAGCAAAGATGCCTTGGCCCTTGATCTCATGCGGGCAGGGCACGACAGCGGCTTCTGCGACCGCCTGGTGCGCGACCAGGGCGCTCTCGACCTCTGCCGTGCCCATGCGGTGTCCCGAGACGTTGATCACGTCATCGACGCGGCCGGTGATCCAGTAGTAGCCGTCTTCGTCGCGACGGCAGCCGTCGCCGGTGAAGTAGTACGGTGGGTACTGCGAGAAGTACGTCTCGAGAAAGCGTTTGTGGTCACCGTGGATCGTCCGCGCTTGTCCAGGCCACGGGCGCGCGATGCAGAGGTAGCCACTGACATCGTTCCCCTCGAGGAGCTTGCCTTCCTGGTCCACGAGAACCGGCTCGATTCCGAACATCGGGAAGGTCGCTGAGCCCGGCTTCGTAGGAGTTGCGTTGGGGAGCGGGCTGATCATCACTCCGCCGGTTTCAGTCTGCCACCAGGTGTCGACGATCGGCAGCTTCCCGTTGCCGACGACGTCGCTGTACCAGCGCCACACTTCGGGGTTGATGGGTTCGCCCACCGTTCCGAGGACGCGTAGTGACTTGCGGCTGGAGCTCTCGACCGGCCCGGAGCCCTCACGCATGAGGGCACGAAGCGCGGTTGGCGATGTATAGAGCGTCGTCGCGCCGATGTCGTCGATGACCTTCCAATACCTACTCGGGTCGGGATATGTCGGTACCGATTCGAACATGACGGTCGTGACGCCGTTCGCGAGCGGCCCATAGATGATGTAGCTGTGTCCCGTGACCCAACCGATGTCGGCGGCGCAGAAGTGGATGTCGTCCGGGCCGATGTCGAAGACGTATTTGAACGTCGATGCGGTGTACACCAGGTACCCCCCAGTCGTGTGGACTAGCCCTTTGGGCTGTCCGGTCGAGCCGGAAGTGTAGAGAATGAAGAGCGGGTCCTCGGAGGCCATCCACTCTGCGGGGCAAGTGACGCGCTGTTCGGCCATCGCCTCGTGCATCCAAATGTCGCGACCCTGCTCCATCCTGACTTCGGTGTCGGTGCGCCTGACGACCAGCACCTTCTCGATGACGGCGAGACCCTCGATCGCATCGTCGGCGATGTTCTTGAGCGGGATACGCTTGGCACCGCGGAGGCCTTCGTTCGCGGTGACGAGCACCTTGGCTTGCGCGTCGATGATGCGGTCACGAAGCGCGTCGGCGCTGAACCCACCGAACACGATCGAGTGCACGGCGCCGATCCGAGCGCACGCGAGCATCGTGTATGCGAGCTCGGGTACCATCGGCAGGTAGATGCAGACTCGGTCGCCTTTGCGGACGCCCAGTGCTTTCAACGCGTTGGCGATGCGCCCAACCGCGGTCTTGAGCTCCGCGAAGGAGATGTGCTCGTACTCACCCGGCTCGTCTTTGACGAAGATGATCGCAGTCTTGGTGGGATCTTTGGCCGCGTGCCGGTCGACACAGTTGACCGCCGCGTTGAGGCGGCCGCCCGCGAACCAAACGAACTCGCCAGGTCCATGCTCTTCGAACACGCTGTGCGGCTCGTAGAACCAGTGGAGCTCGTCGCCCTGCTCCCGCCAGAACTCTGCGCTCTCGGTGAGGGACTTTTCGTAGAGGCTGTTGTACTCCGCTAGGTTGGTGATGCGTTTTCTGGCTTCGAGAGTCGGCTGCGTGAGTACCATCGGTACACCTTATACCCTTGACTTCAGGTCGCAGCTAGACAGTCTTATGAAAGGAGAACCCCGAATGCAGCCTAGAGTTTCTCATCGTTCGAGCCTGCCCGTCCTCCTCGTTGCGCTGGCGCTTGGGTCGGCCTCGGGCGGTTGCAAGGCCGATCAGCGCACGAGCCGCGGCACCGACATCGGGCTTCTCTATGACGAGCCGGCAGGTTGCGAAAATTTGGGCGTTGTGATCGGCCACGGTGGCGGTCTGACGGGCGCCTACTCCAAGCCGAGCGTCCTTCGACAATCCGCCGAGAACGACGCGCGGAACAAAGCCGCCGAGAGGGGGGCGACGCATCTGCTGTTGCATCCAGAAGAGCTTGCGCAGGGCGACGCCCATGGGCCGGGCGAGCAAGACACGTCGCCGGCCATGGCGCATGGCAGCGGCACCGGCTCGACGGTGACCTTTGCGGCAACGGCGTTCAAGTGTTCTCTCGATGCGCCACCTGCCACGACCGCGATGTCGATTCAAGGAGGCGGAGCGTTCATCGCGGTGCAAGCGCCCACGTCGATTTCTCTGACGCCACTCGGTCAGCTGAAGAGCATCACCGTGTTCGAGAGAGCTCCGCTTCCTTCAGGTGCGGGGATGACCGAAACCGAGGTGCTCGTGGTCGAAGATCCAGCGCAGATTCAGCAGGTTGTCGATTCGCTGCAGCGCGTTGCGGAAGATCCGATGAAATACATCCCCACGCATCGCGTGGAGTTCGTCGGAGAGCTCGGCGTTCAGTCGCTGCTTTACGGCTTTGGGTACTTGCAGTACGCCGGCGGCGTTTACCGCCTGACGACCGGTGACTTCGAAAGCGTGCTCGAGCTCAGGCAACAACCGTCCGGACCGGAGGACGAGACTGAACCACCGGCCCAGGCGCCGGTAGAGCCTGCGCCTGCACCCGCCGAGGCGCCTAAGGCCGACTGAGAGTGTCGATGAATCGACGTAGGTGACCGGTCGCGCTGAGCATATGCGGGACGAAACCCATGTGGCTCGTCCGGTACCAATGGATCTCGGGCTCGCCCCATCGGCTCCACATCGCCCGAAGGACGTCGGCCTCGAAGAAGCGATCCTTCTCAGCCGCGAACAGGAGAACTCGGTTAGCTGCAATGACCGGCTCTAGCTCATCCCATCCGATCCTCGTGAAGAAGTCGCCGAAGTCTCGGGGGGCCCAGCCGAACCGCGCGAGATCCTTTCGCATGACGCTGAGCACCGGGGCATCCCGCAAGAGCGCGCCCATGTCCATGTGCGCGATGAAGGGTGCAGAGAAGTCAAAGCGCGGTTCGAGACACGCCAGGATGGCGGCGAAAGTGCCGCCGAGCGACAAGCCCGCCACACCAACGGGTTGCGGCGACTCGTCGAGCATCACGGACAGCAGGGTGCGCGCGTCGAGGATGGTTTGACGCATCGCCTCGAAGCTACGCACCACATCGGCGGTCCAGTACCGCTCGCCGTCGTAGGGAGAGCTCCGAGGCTTCCGGCGGCCGTGGTAGGGCGGTTGGAGGTGAATGATCTCTACGTCGAGCTTTCGCGCCATCGCGCTTAGGAGCCCATGCTCTTCGATCACCGTTTCAGGCTGCATGTAGCCATGAATGTAAAGCAGGCGCGGACGTTCGGTGACTCCTGTCGGCCGTATCCGTTTCGCGTACACGGTTTGGATTCGACGACTGCGCGCATGGTAGTGCTCGGCGAAGAGCGGCTCGATCGGCTCGTGCAGCGAAGCGAATGACAGGTCCTCGTTCTCGAACCCTGGCAGCGACCATCGTCGGCGTGTTCGGATGCGGGGAAGGCGGCCCGGGGCCGGGAAGAGCGCGTCGCGAGGAACGCCTTCGTAGGCCGTGAGCCGATCGAGCGTGTTGCGAGGGCGTGAGCGTAGAAGCTGTAACGGGCGCACGAGCACGCCCGTCATGTCATCCAGATTCGGCAAGGAGCCCTTCTTTCACTAGCCAGTCGTAGTTGTCTTGGATTGCTACTGCCATGGGCTGCACGCGGTAGTCGAGCTCGCGGATTGCCTTCTCGCTCGAGTAGCTGGTGCCCGTCGTAGTTAGGGATGCGGCGATTTCCGGCGTCACATCGGGTTCCTTTCCGGTCAGCGCTGCGACCATCACCGACAGCCGGCCGAGCACCTTGAACACGAATGCAGGAGCCTTCTTTGGGGCGTTGGTGATCCCAGACACGCGAGCGATCTCGGCAATGAGGCCGACCATCTCCACGTCGTCGCTTGCCAAGATGTAGCGCTCGCCGTTTCGTGCCTGGGTCACCGCAGCCAGGTGCGCCTTCGCGATATCGTGCACATGCGAGATGGTGACCGTTCCGGGAGCGGCTGCGGGCAGCGCCTTGTCTCGCAGCAGGAAAAAGAGCCGCCCCCAGGAGCTCGCGTCATATGGCCCTGCGACGCCCCCGGGGTTCAGGACCACGACCTTCATGCCGCGATCGATTCCCCCGAGAGCCTCGAGCTCCCCAAGATGCTTGCTGCGCTCATAGTTGATCCACGAGTCTTTCCCCGCTTGCGGGGTTTCCTCGGTGACGACGCCTTTGACGCGTCCCCATGCCGACACGCTCGACGTGTGAATGAACGTCTCGACTCCTTTCGACGCTGCCGCATCGATCATGTTGCGGGTGCCATCGATGTTGATCGCGTTCTGTTGCGCGTCTCGCTTTGACCAGAAATTGGTGTCCCCGGCAACGTGGAAGACCACGCCGGTGCCGTCGGGCATGGCATGGTCCAGGGATTCTCGGTCGGTGATCGAGCCCTCCGCGAGCTTGATTGGAAAGCGTTTCAGGTATGTGAGGTTGGACGTCGGACGATGCAGCGCGGTCACGTCCCAGCCTTCATGGACTAGCAGCTCGATTAGATTGATGCCGATGAAGCCGGTGCCACCGGTGACGAATGCGGTCTTTGCCATTGTGCGTGGTCCTTCGTTTGGTCTCTGACTCTGGCGGATC
>CAZHPJ010000038.1:0-8953 GCA_964534585.1 uncultured Sandaracinaceae bacterium
GAGTCCTGAGGCCCAAGGCCCGGGGCCCGAGGCCCGGGGCCCGAGATCTGCATGGCACTGACCCTGCCGCGGACCTTGCGCTAGCGTGCGCTTCATGCCCACGGCGTCGCATCAGGATCCGGGACTGATCGCCGAGGGCGTCGCTCGATTCGTTCCCCCCGGCGTCGACCCCGCAACGCTCGCGCCTTCCTTCGCGCTGATCGCGCCGTTCCCCGCCCTCCGGCCCGTGCCTGGTTCGTGGCGCATCGTTCCGCAGTTCAGCCGCGCGCATGACGCCTTCACAGCAACCATCCCCATCGACCCCGGCACCAGCTTGTACGGCACCGGTGAAGTCGCTGGCCCCCTGCTCCGCAATGGCTTCGTCACCGAAGTCTGGGCCAAGCAACCCTTCCGACTCGAAGAGGATGGGACCGTCGTGTCGCACTATGACGAACGGTCCAAGAGCCTCTATCAGGCGCACCCCTGGGTGCTCGCCGTGCGACGCGATGGAAGCGCGTTCGGGGTGCTTGCAGATACGACCTATCGGCTGGGCATCGACTTGCGCGCAGGGATTCGGCTGAGCTGCGCCGAGCCCTTCCCTGTTCTCGTGTTGGAAGGCGTTTCGCCTCAGGAAGTCGTCCGACGCTTGGCAGCGCTAACCGGGCGGATCGAGCTGCCCCCCCACTGGGCTCTCGGCTATCAGCAGTGCCGCTTCTCGTACTATCCCGATGCCCGGGTTCGCGAGCTTGCACGAGAGCTTCGGAAGCGTGCGATCCCGTGCGACGGGATCTGGATCGACATCCACTACATGGACGAATACAAGGTCTTCACCTTCGACCAGGAGCGGTTCCCCGATCCCCAGGGGACCGACGACTACCTTCACGGGCTCGGCTTCAAGTCCGTGTGGATTCTCGACCCGGCTGTCAAAGCCAAGCCAGCGTACTCGGTCTACGACGAGGGCGTTTCGGAAGAACACTTCCTTCGTGATGCCGAGGGCCACGAGCACCATGAATGCACCTGGCCAGGCGACGCGGCCTTTCCGGACTTCACCCGTCCCGCGACCCTAGCCTGGTGGGCACGCCTCACGATGGAGTTTCTCGAGCACGGCGCGGACGGCGTCTGGGTCGACCTCAACGAACCGTCGCCGATTCTACCCCTCGGCGCCGAGCTTCCCGAGGACCTCCAACATCGAGGGGGCGGGGAGATAGCGCCGGGTAGCCACGCCCAATACCACAATGTTTACGGCTTCTTGATGGCCAAAGCTACATACCTTGCGATGCGCGCGGCACGTCCTGAGCGGCGCCCCTTCGTCCTGACGCGGTCGAGTTATCTCGGGGGTCAGCGGCATGCTGCTACATGGACCGGCGACAACCTCTCGACCTGGCAGCACCTTCATTGGTCGGTGCCGATGGTATTGAATCTCGGCTTGTCAGGGCAGCCGTACAGCGGGCCAGACATCGGCGGGTTCGCTGGGACGCCGTCACCCGAGCTCTTTGCGCACTGGATCGGCGTGGGGGCGTTCCTTCCGTTCTGCAGGACCCACAACTCCCTCGAGGGTGAGCAGGAGCCCTGGTCGTTTGGAATGGCGGTCGAAGAAACCTCCCGGGTCGCTCTGGCGCGTCGCTACCGGCTGTTGCCCTATCTCTACACCGCCTTCCACGAAGCCTCGGCGACCGGACTCCCGGTCGCACGGCCATTGTTCTTCGCCGACCCGGCGGACATCGGGCTCCGTGACGAAGACCATGCTTTCCTCTTGGGCGGCGACGTGTTGGTGCAACCGCAGCTCCTCGAGGATGAAAGCCACGACTTCCGAATGCCGAAGGGCGAGTGGCGTCCGTTTTCGCTCGCCGGAGAAAACCCCAGCGTCGACACCGCGCATCCGCTCTTGCGACTCCGCGATGGCGCAATTGTGCCGGTCGGACCCGGTGGGCAGACGAGCGAGGAGGCCTTCGCGGGTCCGTTGACCTTACTCGTCTCCCTCGACGCCGCGGGGCGGGCCTCAGGACATCTCTACGAGGACGCGGGCGAGGGATTCGGCTATCTCGATGGGGACTACCTGCTGACGACCTATGAGGCCACACTCGACGATGGCGTGGTCGAGGTGAGTATCGCTGAGCAGGAAGGTCGCTGGCCGCGCCCCGCCCGCGCGCTGCGTGTCGAGGTGCTCACCCCCACTGGGGTTCTACGAACGACGGGCACCGACGGGAAGGTCCTCACCTTGCCGCTGACTTAGTGCTCGTGCTGTTCGAGCACTCTTTTTGACAGAGGACGGAGCAGTAGCCCGTAGAACATTTCGAGGTATCGCCGGGTCTCGTCGCGCTCCAGCGAGGAGATGTAGCGCCAGAAGCCGTAGATGCGTGAGAGCTTGAGAAGCGTCGAAGCGTAGAGCGGCCAGTTGTAGCGCTCATCCACGCGCTGGATTCCCCCCTTCGAGATCGCCTCCCAGACATCCGGGTCCTTTTCGCACCTCCGAAAGAAGTCGAGCATCTTCTGCGAGGACTCCCCACCTTGCGTTGGATCGACGTGGAAGCCCGAGATGCCATCTTCGATGATCTCGAGCGGCCCGCCGAAGCGCGTCGCGAACGTCGGGAGCCCGGTACTCATCGCCTCGATGACGGTAAGACCGAACGCTTCGAACAATGCGGGCTGCACAAATGCGCCGCGTTGGTCCGCCACGAATCGGTAAAGCGCGCCGACTTTGGTCTTGTCGGTCTGCATCTCGACCCAGCGAACGTTGCCCTCGAGCTTGCACTCGTCGAACAGCCAATGCGTGCGTTCGATCTGCTCCCGCTCGTCCCGGTCGTTCGACTCCTCGACACGCAGCCGACCGCCGACGATGAGCAGGTTTGCGGTCTCTCGGAGCTCCTCATTCTGGGCGTACCACTCGACCAGCCCAGCCATGTTCTTGATGCGATCCAAACGCGACATCGCAAAGAGGAGCGGTTTGTCCTGGTCGGTCAACAAGCCCCGGAATGCGCACTCCGGCGAGCCAAAGACCATCGTTTCGATCTCCTTGCGGAGCTCTTCAGGACGCCGTTCCTTTTCGAAATATGGAAAGAACACCCTTGGGTCGGCTCCCGGCGAGACGATGTTGAACTTCGGATCGAAGCAATCGATCCCGGAGATCACTCGATAGAGTCGCGGCAACGAAAATGAGCTGTAGCTCTCGTACTGCCCTACGCTGTCCGCGGTGCCGGCGATCTCTTGATAGGTGCTCGTGATGATGAAATCCGCCGTGTTCATCGCCATCAAGTCGGCGGTATATTGGGCCGCGAAGTGGTGCTCGGCCTCGTGATGCTCCCAGTGCAGGTCCGACAACAGGTACTTCGTCTTTTCGAGCGCGTGCGCGATGTTGCATTGGGTGACCCCGAGCCTGTGCGCCAGCATGGTCGCAACGAGGTTGCCATCCGAGTAGTTGCCGATGACGAAGTCAGGCCGCATGCCGCCAAGCTCCGCGAGAAGCTCGCGCTCCGCATCGACGGCGTAGCGCTCGAGATACGGCCAGACCTCGAAGCGCGAGATCCACTGCGGGACGATCTCACCGCTCTCGTACTGGCGAAATGGCACGCGCAGGATGCGTGCGTTTTCGGTGCCTAGGATCGGCTCGATGCGTTGGTCGCAGGTGGTTCCGTCGGCCTCCGGGATCAAGCGCGTGAGAACCACGATTTGCGGCTCGATGTCGAGGCCCTGATTGTGGATTGACTCGCGCATCTCGCGCTCCAAAGCGCGGACCTGGTCGAGGATGTATACGACTTGGCCACCCGTATCCGGTTTGCCGAGCACGTTGGACTGCCCGAAGTAGCCGTGCGGCGAGACGATCGCGATCGAAAAGATCATCGGCATGCGTGCGAGGAAGCTCTCGAGATTGCTGGGCGAAGGTGCCTCGAGGATGTCGAGCAGGAGCTCCATCGACTCCCGAATTTGGGCTGGCGTGCGTCCCCATCCCGGCTCGAAGCCCAACCGGCGAAGCTCGCGACTGAGGTTGGCGCTTTCTGCTTCGTGGTCGCTCAGGATCGCCACTGCCTTGTCGAGCGCCTCTCGGAGCTCATCCTCGTCCTGCAGCGTCCCATTCAACATCAGCTGCTGCCCACGAACCTCGTGCACCTGCAGGAAGTCGAACAGGAGCTTCTGACCGCGACCCCCGTCCATGAACAGCCGTCCCGACAAATGCCGGTTCAGGAATACCACGCCCCGCCCGATGCTCCGGACGTCTTTGAGCTTCGGAAAGCCGCGCTCGAAGGGGCTTAGATCGATTTCGAGAACGTAGCGCTCGCCGGGCGGAATTCCCGCCGCTATGCGCTCCTTGATGTCCAAGAATTCGGCCACGCTGAGCTCACGGCAGTGCATCTCTTCGGTGTGCACCTGCACGTACTGCCACCGCCCCACGCGCGCGCGCACCGCGAAGCTGATGAACGGCTCGTCGACCACGGCCTCTTGCGCGTGCCGCATGATCGACGACATCCCGGTGTCGAGCAGCGGTGCGCCGACTTCCGATTGACAGAACTGCTCGTACTCGTGCACCAGGTCGGACCAGAGCAGGAATTGGCGGTCCGTCCCCTTCAATCGTCTGAATAGGAGATAGATCGGCTCGCGGTGAGAGTGGAGCAGCTCTTCGAGGGTTTGAATCATTCCTGTTCCTCCGGTGGGACTCGGATGTCGGCAAGGAAATCATACCAAGCAATCCCCTCGAGGATCCCACGGGCGTGTGGACTTTTTGAAAAATAGACACGCGGCCGTCCCCGAAGCCGGTCGAGCTCCGGCGTGTGATTGCTCACGACGACTCCCAGCGTGTCTCCTGAAAGCATGTCCCAGTCGTTCCCCGAATCTCCTGCGACCAGCAGACGCTGCGGCTCGAGGTTCCATTTGAAGCAGAAAAAGCGAATCGCAAGCCCGGGCGAAGCGCGCACGGGGATCACGTCGAGATAGACTTCATGGTCGAGAATGGTCGTTACCCGAAGTCCCCGCTGGCGCAGGCGACGGCGGATCTCTCGCAGACTCGGAGCGCGATCCGGGTCGAGTCGATAACGAAGCCGGTACTTGGTTTCCGAGGACGCAACCCGTTTCAGGCCCTGAATCGCGCTCACCTCGTTGCTTACCTCGTCACGGTTCCAGCGGTAACGGATTTGCCGCTCCCATGAACGGTCCGGCAAGAGCCGCTTGCCGTAGTGCAGCTCTGTCCCGGCGGCGGTGATGAGCACGTCAGGCACTCTCACATCGAGCTCCTCCATGAGCGCGAGCGCCTCTTTCAAGTTGCGCCCGGTGGCGATACCAAAGCCGACTTTGGCGTCCGTCGTTTCGAGCTGTTTCAGGAGTGTCGCTAAGGCTTCGTCGTCTCCCGTGAGGGTGTCATCGACGTCGGTGACCAGCAGCCGGTCGACACCCGCCAGCTTGCTGCGAGGCCTAGGCACCGAGATCGGGTGGGTTCCCTTCACGACCTTCTTAACCTCTTCGACGTAGCGGGCTGCATGGCTGTCCCAGGAGTAGTTCTCGTGCGCCGCGTTGAAGCCGTCCTCCGACCAGCGCGTCCACCGCTCCTGATCGCTCAACGCATTGCGAATGGCCTCTCCAATCGCCTTTGAGTCTAGCGCGTCGACGAGAAGCCCGTTCCTACAAGTTCCGATGATGTCTTGCGGTCCGCCGTCGTTCGTGGCTACCAGTGGAAGTCCGGTTGCGGCCGCTTCGAGCAGCGTCAGTCCGAACGGCTCGGTCAATGCGGGATTGACGAACAAGCCTTTCGTCTGGGCGGCGAGCTTGTAGAGATCGGGCACGTCGCTAGGGACGTGGTGCTTCGGATAGGCCACCGAGCCGTAGAGATCGTAGCGGTCGATCAGGGCGAGAATCTGGGTCAAGACGCGGCGCTGCCCGGCCCCCATCTCGGCGATATCGTCGCGGTTGCCGGCGATGATGACCAGGTTGGCCATGTCCCGGAGCCCATCGGTCTCGCCAAAGGCGCGCACGAGACCTTCGAAGTTCTTTCGCTCGTCGGCTCTGGCCAAGGCGAGCACCATCGGCTTGCGCGGATCGGTCAAGAACCGGTCTAGCTCGGCTGCGATGGCCGGGCGTGGCCAGGAGGCGTCTGGCGGAGAGAAACGCGAGAGATCGACGCCGGGCGGGATGACTTGCATTCGGTCTGGTTGGTAGTGATCGTAGAGCTCATATTGTTCCCGCACCTCTTGACGCGTGCTGGCGATCACCAAGGCGGCTGTCTCGAGCGCACGCTCTTCAGCCTCGATCCGTTGCGTGAAGCGGTAGGTCTGCTCGCTTGCTTCGCCCTTGGACTCGAGCCGCATCTTCTTCACCCGGCCAAGCGAGTGGCCCGTGAAGACGAACGGCACGCCGAGCAGCTTCGCTAGCTGTGCACCGAGGTAGCCGGCGTCTGCATAATGACCCTGGATCACGTCGGGCGTGCGCTCCTGCATCCTGATGTAACGCGTGAGCTGGTCGAGCAGGCTATCGAGATGAGGCCAAAGCGTCTCTTTGCGAAGATAGCGGCGTGGTCCGAAGGGGATGCGGACGATCTGCGCGCCTCGGCAGATCGGCTCGAATGGCCGTGAATAGCTTTCATCGACCCTTCGGTCCTGAATCAATCGGGTCACGACATCGACGCGCTCGACGTCCGGGTGCCGGGCGAGCGCCCTTGCCTGGTCGACCACGTACGAGACCTGCCCGCCGGTGTCGGCGTCCCGCCCAAGCTCGATGTCGGTCGCGCGCACCAGGCCGTGGATCGTCAGCGAGAGCACATACAGCCCTTGCGGCCCAGGCGGGCTGAGCGAACCGGCGCTCGTGTCTTTCGACCATTCGGCGAGGTGCCGTTCATACAATCCGAAATCGGTGGTGGTCGCGCCTCGGATGGCGCACAAGTCCGCCGCAAAGGCAGCCGCACGATCGAGTGTCGTCTGATGATCCCAGTCGTGGAGGAGCCCCAGGCAGACGGCGGCGCTGAACGCGTCGCCCGCGCCCACGGTGTCGACGAGACTCGTCACCGGCGGCGCGGTGGCTTCGAAGACCCGCTTGCCGTCTACGATCGAAAGCGCCCCTTGTGCTCCCCGGGTTACGATCACGCCCTGGATCGAGTGATCGCGTGCAAGCCCTAGCGCCGCGTCCCGGCACTCTTCGAAAGAAGTGGTTGCTCTAGCTGTCAGCTCAGCCAGCTCGGTTTCGTTGAGCTTGATCCAGTTGGCCGTCGACAAACACCAGTCGACCTTTTCTTTCGTCCACCATGGCTCGCGAAGGTTTAAGTCCACGAATGATGGTGCGTCGGCCTTGCCCCGCAAGGACCGCAAAGTGTTCCAGCTCTCAGCGGCTCGAAGGGCGAGCGTACCGTGGTAGAGGAGCCCCGGCGCGTCTTCGGATGCGGCTCGAAGGGCGGGATCGGCGCGGATGAAATCCCAAGCTTGGCCCGGTGCGATTTCGAACCGGTTCTCTCCGTCGACGAGGCTTGCGGCGACCTTGCCCGTCGGGTGCGTGGAGGTGGTCTGCATGCCGTGGGTCAGCAGGTCCCAGCTGGTCATTCGTTCGAGGACCTCGCGGCCTTCGGCATCGTCGCCCACCGCGCTGATCACCAATGGATTGGCGCCGAACCCTCGCAAATGCCACGCGACGTTGAACGGCGCACCGCCCAAAACGCGGCTACCATCGGCGAAATGATCGAAGAGCACCTCACCGAAAATGACAGGTCGGTTATGAAAAGGATGCACGGCCTCTCACCTGACGCCTTCCTGGATGCAGGCGGGTTCGGTCCTCGCTAGGCTCACGTCCGCATGAGCATAACACGTTACCTTCTCGCGTCAGACCTGGATGGCACGCTGATACCGCTCGAGCGCGATGCGCAGAGGTTGCGTGAGGTTGCGGAGCTGGTCAGCGCCATCAGAGCGAGTGAGGGCCTAAGACTAGCTTACGTCACAGGCCGCCATTTGTCGCTTGCCCAAGCAGGGATCGCCGAGCTCGGCCTTCCCTCGCCGGATTGGTTCGTCTGCGACGTCGGCACGAGTCTGTATCGAAGGGCCAACGGGGGCTTCGAGCAAGACCCGGTGTATCTCCAGGCAATGAGGACGGCGTTTGGAGGGTTGAGTGGCGAAGAGGTCCGCGCTGCAATTGGCGCAATCGAGGGGCTGGATCTCCAAGAAGAAGAGAAGCAGGCGGAGTTCAAGGTCAGCTACTACACGAGAGGCCAGCCGGAGCCGTTTCAAGAGACCGTACGATCGCGACTAGACGCCGCGCACGCCAAGGCGAATCTCGTGGTGAGCCACGATCCCGTTTCCGGCCGGGGCCTCCTCGACGTCCTCCCCTTCGGCATCGCAAAGGACTACGCCGTCCGATACTTGCACGACCACACCGGCGTCGATGAAGAGCACCTGGTGTACGCCGGCGACTCTGGCAACGATCGAGCGGCGATGCTGACGGGGTATCGGGTCATCGTGGTCGGGAACGCAGACCCAGCGCTCAAGAAAGACCTGGGCATCGAGTCAATTGCGCGGGGGATCGCAGAGCGGATCTACTTCGCGAAGCATTCTTATGCGCGTGGAGTGCTAGAAGGGCTCCGGCACTTCGGGTTCTTGCCGTAGCGACAGCGCCAGGGTCAGTGCGCCGCGCCCCAGTTGGGCCCCCATCCTACGTCGACTGGTAACGGTACTGACAGTGGTACGGCGTTCTGCATGTGGTCGACGACCAGCGTTTCGAGCGCTTCCTGTTCCTCGGGTGGCGACTCGAAGACGAGCTCATCGTGCACCGTCAGCACCATGCGACTCCGTAGCTGCTGCTCTTCGATGTCGGTTTGAATCCGCACCATCGCGACCTTCATGATGTCCGCGGCCGTGCCTTGAATCGGTGTATTGCGTGCGATGCGCTCGGCGGCCGCGCAGAGATTGTGGTTGCTGCTCCGAATGTCGGGGAGCATTCGCCGGCGGCCCAACAGCGTCGTGACCAAGCCGTTTGCCCGGGCTTGCTCGACGACTTCATCGAGGAACGCTTTGAC